>CAZCPP010000088.1:0-13534 GCA_964500655.1 uncultured Anaerolineaceae bacterium
CTATGAAACCTTTTTCGGTGGCTGGGGTGCACTCATTTTTAGCGGAAACTAAAGTGTTACATGGAATGGATAACCAAATATTTTGATTGTCCTTCATGGAGCGGAAGGCTGACTTTTGACCACCATTTTGTTTAATAAACCCTATGGCGTGCTCTCACAATTTACCGATGGGGGGACGGGCCATCCTACCCTAAAGGATTATATGGACATTCCGGATGTGTACGCTGCTGGACGATTGGATCGCGATTCTGAAGGCTTGTTATTGTTTACAAATGATGGCACGCTCCAAAGGCGGCTTACAGATCCAAGCCATCATGTCGAAAAAACTTACTGGGCATTAGTGGAAGGGGAGCCAAATGAAGAAGCGCTGAGTCGCTTGGAAAACGGGATCAAATTGAAAGGGTATACGACGCGACCGGCGAAAGTTCGCCGCATCCCAGACCCAGGCCTGCCACCGAGATCCAAACCGGTCACACCCCATGGACCTACCTCATGGTTGGAAATCAAGCTCCGTGAGGGTAAAAAACGTCAAATTCGCCATATGACCGCGGCAGTTAAGCTGTTCACTCTGCGGTTGGTGCGAGTGGCGATTGGGCCAATATGGTTGAATAATTTGAAATCGGGGGAATGGCGAGAGATTAAAGGGGACGAATTAAAAGCGCTTCGAAATATATAAAAAACTTGCGAAGGTTCGAAACCTTCGCAAGTTTGCTATTCTACCAAAATTCCCCGCTTTGTAGCTTCTTTGCGCAGCGCTTGCATAACCGCTGAGATGTCAATCCCACGGCTGCAAGCCAAGCGTGCTTTTGCGAGTACACAATCAGACCACAGTGTGCGCGAGGTGAGTACTTCCTCGTCGTCAAACATAACCATTTGGATCATGCTGCCGATGGGGATGTCCAAATCATCAGGGCAGGATACTTTGCAGTCCAGGCATGCCTGACAGCGCGAAATATCCTGTCCCGTTTCGTCTTTGATGATACGTTTCAGGCTGGGCATTTCACCAGCTATGCAGCTTCCTTTTCAGGTTTTTGGGGAACAAAGCCCTTGGGCAGTAAATCGCCTTCAGTAATGATGCGTGGAACGATTGATTCCCAGCCGACCGGCATGAGATGCAGCCCGCTGACGCCTTCCAACTTCCTGATCTTTTCAATCAGTTCCAGCGCGATTTGCACACCTTCTTCGCCAGCATTATCACCAGCATCCTTCATACGTTTGAGCAATGGCTCAGGAATGGTGACGCCCGGCACGTCATTATGCATGTAGCTTGCCATGCCGTAACTCTTGAGTGGCGTGATGCCGATCAGGATGTAAACCTTGTCGAGGATATTGCGCTTTGCGAGTTCGTTCAGCCAGACTTCCACTCCATCCGCATCATAGACCAGGTTGGTCTGGAAGTATTGTGCGCCGGCATTGATCTTTTTCTCTTCACGAAGAGCCTGAAATTGCGGCTCAGACGCGAAGGGCGAGGCGGCTGCCCCGATGAATAACTTGGGGGGAAATTTAATCGGGCGTCCATCAAGATAATGACCCTCATCCCGGATGCGGCGCAGCAGCCAGAGCATCTGCACAGAATCCAGGTCAACGATACCCATGCGGCCTCGCGGCGGCGGGGCAAGCACCATGCTATCGCCAGAGAGACAAAGCACATTTCGGATTCCCAGTGCATTTGAACCCATGATTTCGGCTTGCAGGCCTACGCGTGTGCGGTCGCGGGCCGCGATCTGCATGACCGGTTCCGCGCCTTCGCCTAATGCAATTGTGGAGCAGGCCCAGGATGCCATGCGCGCAGCAGCGGAGGGGCAGTCAGTGAAGTTTATGGCGGATACATAAGGCTTGATCAAATTGATGTTCTTCTTCAGTTTCCCGGTAGCAACCGTTGCAGGTGGCGCCACCTCAGATGTGACTACGAACTCGCCTTCTTTGAGCCTGCGTTCCAATTCAGAAACAGGTTCTTCTGAAGCCGGCGCGTGATATTTGGTGTCGCCTTGCCACCAATCAGGCTGGCGAACCGGTTCGAAAACAGATTGCCAATTTTCTTCACGTTTCTCTTTGTCACCGGAGAACATGTTATTAACAAATTTACCTAGACCCACTTTCTTGACCTGTTTGGCAACATCGCCCCAGGTTTCGGTGCCGGTTTTTTCCCAGTCGAGCGGAGGCAAAACTTCCAGGAGCATTTCTTCGCGATTCATCTTGAAAGCGCGTTCGTAAATCTTGTACCAGATGCAGGGACGGGTTGGGTCCACGTAGCAGTGTTCAGACGTGGAGCCGCCGCAAGGTCCATTGCGTAAGCCTTTAGGGCATTCCATCGGACAAATAAAGGCTGTTTCCTGAAGGAGACAATTTCCACACATGCGGCAACCAAAAAACGGTCCTTTGATTGCATATTCGATTCTTTCTAATACGCGGTTACCAAAAGTCTCTTTTTTAAACGGGATATACGCGGGTTGCCAACGTCGTCCGGGAGTAAAGCCAGGCATGAGTCACCTCCGAAATAATCTACTTAAATATTGTAGCAACTAGAACATTCAGCCTGTTAGACTGAATGTCACCAGTGCATGAGACAAATGCTACCAAAAGTGTGACAATAATAGCATTCAGGGACAACCTACGTGTACATGATGGCCCTGAAATTATTACTTACGATGCACGCGGGTTGCTATTGGTTCAGATACCCATCCGCGAAAATTACTTTGTTGAGCAGGATCTGGGTCGTCTTCCAGATGGCAGCCTGATCCGGGTCGTTCATGTCAAAGTCTTCCACCTGAATATCTTCGCCTGCTCCAGTGCGCTCGGCGATTTTGTTATAGACCTGCGCCAGTGGGGAGGAGGTATCCTTTTCATCGATCCACTTGATGACATCGTTCTGTTCTTTGTCCAGTGGGTCAGCGATCATCATTTGCAAACCAACACCCATCAGCATGGCCAGATAGACACGATTGATGAGCGGACGGTTTTCGTTCGGTACGGCGTTGGAAACGTTGCTCAAACCGACCGAAATCATCGGCGCGGGATCCCAGGAGTATTGCAGCATTTGTACGGCTCCAAGCAATTCCGGGCAGTACTCCTGGCACCCGGAGACAGTCAATACCAGAGGGTCAATGATCAGGTTTTCCATCGGAAAATCAATTTCCATTAGATGTGGGATAAGCGTTTCGACCGCGATTGTGACGCGCTCATCAGCTCCAACCGGAATACCGGCTTTGCCCATAGTTAGAGCAATGACTTTAGCGTTGTATTTCTTGGCCAGTGCTGGAATCTTCTCCAGGCGCTCTGCTTCCGCGGACGTAGAATTCAAAATGGGTTGTGCCTTGGTGATAGTTTTCAGCGCAGCTTCCATGCCGTTCACGTTGGTCGTGTCAATGGAAAGGGGTACATCTACCACAGTTTCAACAGCCTGCACGATCCAGGGGAATACCTCGTCCCAGTCTTTCTTGCGTGGTCCGAGATTGATGTCAACAGCTTTTGCCCCTGCCTCAACCTGCTTGACTGCCAATTCCATAAAGAATTCGCTATCGCGATTCTTGAGTGCTTCCTTGACTTTCTCCGAAATAATATGAATGTTTTCGCCAATGATGTACATGAGTGCCCTCCCGGGTAATTTGTCATTGCCTGCACTGTGCGCAGGCACATGTGCGATCCGCCGAAGGCGGCGGGGCAATCTCCTGTATATGCGAGGAGATTGCTTCGTCGTGCCACTCCTCGCAATGACAGATGGATATCAAATATTTTGTAATGCCGTCTGCACAGACGGAAATTTATTTAAATCTGTATGTGGCAAAAATAGAGCAGACGTGAAAGCCTCGTAGAATGTGTTGTCTGCTGAAAGTTCTATATAAGTCATGCGGCTGGCGATGTCAGCGATTTGCTGTCGCTTTTGCCAATCCAGCAGTGCTAAATAGGCTCCTTTGATAGAGGTGTTGCCTAAGAACTCAAATTGCTCCCAAGCAACATCTGGCAGCAAGCCAATTTGCACAGCCTTTTCCACATTGATATATTTGCCAAACGAGCCGCCAACCTGCACCTTGGCTACGGTTTCCAACGGGATTTCTACGCGGTCAGCCAGGACTGTAAAACCTGCGTAGATGGCAGCTTTGGCACGTAGCAGATTGTCGATGTCAACGCGAGATAATACGATATCCTGACCGGTTTCACTGTCTGTCCCCCAGGTGACGACGTATTCAGCCCCATGCGCACCTTCACGCACCCGTTTCGTGGGTAGAGTTAATTTGACGTTTCCTGCCTTATCAAGAATCCCGGTTAAGAATGCTTCCGAGAGCAAGGAAATTAAACCCGAACCACAGATACCGGATGGTCTACCGTTTCCAATTACTCGATAGTTCGGCTCGAATGTTTTGCCGTCTATCCAGACCTCTTCTATCGCGCCTTTGGTTGCTCGCATCCCGTCAACTACACCCGCGCCCTCAAAGGCTGGTCCTGCCGAGCAAGCACAGGTTATCTGTAAATCGCGATTGCCCATCACTATCTCACCGTTGGTACCCACGTCGATGAATAAAGTCATCTCTTCGCTTTTATCCAGACCGGCCGAAAATACACCTGCGGTAATATCTGCGCCGACATAAGAAGCAACACCTGGAAGACAATCCACGGTTGCTTCAGGGTGAATGTGCAAACCAATATCGTAGGCTGTCATGGGTGGCAGGTGATTTACCGCTGTGACGAATGGTGACAAACGAATGCTGGCTGACGGAATACCCAGTAAAAGGTGCATCATGGTGCTGTTGCCCGATATGGATGCCTTTACTATCTCGGATGGCCGGGAGTTGAGGCGTTTACAGGCTTTGATGAGTAGTTGGTCAATTGTTTCGAGAACGAGTTCGCGCATCTCGTTCTCCCCGCCATCCTTGCTGGCAAAGATAATGCGAGAAATCACATCCTCGCCGCGTGCGATCTGACCATTATATTCAGCCACCTGGGCCAGGACCTTGCCGGTAATCAGATCAACCATCCAAAGCGAAACAGTGGTGGTGCCGATATCGATGGCCACACCCCATAAAGGATCGCTTTCCTCGACAACGCGGGGCAGAACATTGACCAATCTTGCCGGGCCGCCAGCAGGATCAGTTTCGATAATGGCGGTTACTTCCCAATCGCACTCACGTAACAATTCGCCAATGTATCTCAGGCTGTTTAGCGAAGTGACGACCTTATCGACCTTGGCTTGAGCACGCAATGCAGTTTGGATGCGCGACCAGTCATCAGTCTGGTCGTCCATGCTAGGGGGACTAAGTTTTAGAGGGATGCGTTTGAAAGTTTGTGAATTAGCAAAGTCGTAATCTGGCGGGACGCTTACTTCTGAAGCAACACGATCCGTCGTCAGATTGCGGGCAATTTTTTCTTGCAGGGGCACGAAAAGGGATGCGTCACCTTCGATAACTGACTGACAGGCCAGGGCGAATCCATCGTCAATTGATTCTTGCGAAAGGCGCAAGGTGCTGCGTCGGCGTACATTGCCAGCCGTGACTTGTACTGCACACCGTCCACAGCGACCCTGGCCTCCGCATGGTTGACCGATCTCTACACCAGCTTGGCGGGCGGCGTCAGAGAGCAATGTGCCAGCCGGTATAGTGACAACAACGGGATCTGCAACGTTTTCAATAGTGAAAGTGACTTTGTGATCGGTCATGCTATGATCCATAGGGGCAAGGCAAAGTTCCGCTTAGCGATATGTTTTGCCTCTACGTATAACCTATAGCGCTTCTTTCATGAATTTGGGCAAATCGACAGCTTCACGTGGGCCGACGCGGATCTCCCAACCGGAAAGTTCTTCCTCCAACTCGCCTGATAGCACCGCCACGTGGCCGGGCAATACGATTTGTTTCTTGCCAATCTTACTGTCCAAGTCGAATTCTTTGATAGCTTTGGCGATGCGCTCGGCATCAAACTTGCCTGCAGCCCAGGCTGTTAGCACGGACATTCCTTCAGCATCGGTAACAAGCAGCCAGGCGGGTTGGCCAGAGCCTTCCACTTCGTTCGCAACAGAGAAGTAAGTGATGCTGAAGTTTGTGGTAACCATCGCAACTGCATCAGCGGTTGGATTGTTGATCTCGTAGATGCCGGGTTGCACCTGAATGGGTTTCTGAGGATCAGTGTAAATATTCTCGCGCAAAACCAGTAGGGCATAGGCCAATTCGGGAGTGAAGGTATCTAGCACGACGAAACCAGCGTATTTTGAGATAGCTTGTGCCGCATATACCGATTCTTTACCCACGTCTCCGGCATCGCCTGGGAAGGCGATGACAGGATAGCCGAGGGGGCGGAAATTGGATTTAAGTGCTAGGCGTCGAACCTGTGTTGAAAGAGTCAGCCATTCGGCCATGTTCTTGCCACCCAGATCAAGCACCATATCTTCCACACCTTTGGCCTGGATCTTTTGAGTCAGGTCGGCAAGTTCGTCCAGTGATTCGCCTTTGACAGCCAATGCTGCCTTGTATTTAGCAGCTAGGTCGGCCAGGGCCTCCCAATTGGAAGCGTCAGCAGCGTAAATCAAGGGGGTTTCACCGGAGCAGGCTTCCAGTCCGGCAGGAAGCGATTCTGCGTCACCGATTAGGATGAGCGGTCGTTTAGATGCGCCTCGTACAGCTTTGACAGCGGCAGCAAGATCTCCACCATCTGCTTCCACAGCGAAACCGTCAATGGTGAAATCCATGCCGACGTAGTTGACCACGTAAGCATCCGCTTCAGCTGCTTTCACCGCAATATCGCTATCGCTAGCCTTATAACGGATGAAAAGACCAGGCTTGTTATAGAAGGTCTTCTCATGGCGGAACATAACCACTTCATTTCCAGCTTTGACCTCGGTACCGGCTTTGAGAGTAACCAAGCGAATGGGGGGAGCTGCGGATTCGGCCAATTCCTTTTTTGAATCTTCGCTGACGTAGGGGCAGTCAGAGAGTTCGACCTGCTTGGCGGCCAACTTCATAGAGAAGGCCAAGCAGGTGGGGAAGCCGCATTCCTTGCAGTTCGTCTGCGGGAGGAGTTTGTAAATTTGAATTCCAGAGAGTGCCATATTGTCCTCCTATTCGGTTACCATCAGTTCGCTGATGGCTTCTTTGACGCGCTTGACGCTTTCAGGGTGTCGCAGCACGATAATATCTGCTCCCGTTTCAACCAGCGCAACGGCGGTCAGGGTTTCCCAATGCACGCCGCGTTCGGTCCAGTCGCCCCAGGCTTCAGGTACACCTTCGCCGACCTTGGCCTCTTTGGCCTTCCAGGCTTCGAAGCCAGGTGTGACCAGCATAGGCTGCTGAGTCATGGCGTCGCCTTGCAAGGCGGCCATACGCAGGCGTTCCATCACTGAATAACCGTACTCGATGCCGTACCCCAGCGCACCGGTGGTCGGATCCATGATAATGCGATCTTTTGGCATACCCATATCGCTAATCAGGATGTTCAACTGCTTCGATAGATTTACGTCCATTGGTGTGCGCGCCTGTACCAAATGTTCGTTTGCCATAGCAGTGGCGACGATCGTACGGTAGTTTTTGTCCTCGCAGATGCCCAGGACGAGTTTTTCGCCTTTGGCAGCTTCTGCAACCGGGACGAGCAGTTCATTATCTTTATCGACTTGGCCGGGACCCCAGACGACCAGTGGCAGCCCGGTGGCTTCCAAGGCAGCTTTGACAGCCGTGACTGCATCATCAGGTGTATCCTCAAGCGTCAAAGCCAGGACGATCAGGTCTGCACTCGCACCTTCGGCTTTTTTCGCCCATGCCGCGGGATCATCCATCGCATCGCCCCATACTTCACCCAGCAACGGAGACCAATCTTCCGGCTTGCGAGATTTAATCTCAATGGCGACAACTGGTTGGTTGGGAGTCGGCGCTTCAAATTGCAAATAAGGCAGCGTGGTCTGCCCTCCGACAGTCACGGACTTTGCGCGAGTGCCGCCCTCGTCAGCAGTTGCACCAATGGTCACGGTTTTGATATTGCCGGACCATTTGTCCTTCGGGATTTCAATTGGCATAACGTGTTCCTCCTTCTACAGTTGTCACTGCGAGACGCCGTTGATAGCGTGGCAATCATGTGTTGCGAGGAGATTTGCTCACCCGCACTGTACCAAACGCAGTACGGTGCAAGTGTTGTCACTGCGCTCCTCGCAATGACATTAGAAATTGATTATTAAGTCAAACCTACTTGTTTGCGAGCTTCGTCGCGTCGTTCAATAAATTGTTCGAGTGGAGACTTACGCTCCGCTTTGAATCCTAAATCCTTGAGTTCCGACACATCCTTGGCCGCCAGGTGGCGAACCAAATGCCTGTACGAAATAGATGCAGCCGGATAAATAATACCTGCCGAGTTGTGATTCATGTAAGCCACGCGAATGTCCTTATCTCGTAGCAACTGCGATGCCAACTCGAGCGTGATATCGGATGGCAATTCTGGCACACCATCTGACATAATATCCTCGGCGGTCAGTTCACGGACATCACCATGCTCGTCCCCAGTGGGGATGCTATATGCAATGACTAGCTCCCTATAGCCACAAACGCCCAGGCCTTCGCCTTCCTTACCCAACACGACCATCTCCTCGACATTATGTTCGATCAAAAATCGCGCAATCTCCACAATAGAGGTCGTTGTCTTGCAGGTCGGCACGCCTATGGTCATCAAGTCACGGACGAGTTTGAGTGAACTTTCAGGCATGAAGTCGAATTTTCGTATTCAATTATCAGCGGTCAGCCTCAACATTTTATTGAGGCTGACCGCTAAATGCTTAGTGTTACTTCTAGAGCATCGGGTCCATTGCCATGGCGGGATGGTTGACCTTTTCCAGCCAGGCCAGCAAATCTTCGACCGTGTTGACTTCCCGTTCGTCGGCAATCTTATCGAGCAGGTCGAGGTCGCCTTCGCGCTCGCAAACGGCCTTGAACTCGTCCGCCATGCTTTCCTTGAGCACAGATGACATCCAGACCACGCGCTTGAAGCCACCATCAGCCGAGATGAATTTGGGGCTGATCAGGTAGAACTTGCCAACGCCCATCACGCCGGGGGTTTGTAAGCCACCGCCAGCGATACCGGCCAGAGTGGAGAAAGTCATACCGGCGGGGGTCATGGCTGTATCTTCACGGCTGACTACCATGACACCGTTGACTTCGGGGATCAGCATGACGATGCACTCGAAGCAGCCGCAGGCTGTCATCGGGTTTTCCATGATGGAATACATGGAGACTTCCGGTACCGCGCCGTGCGAACCGATCTGGGCATATTCATTCGTGCCTTCCCAGTAACCTTTTTGGAAGTCGATCAGTTTACCCAGCTTGATGGGCTGGTTAGGACCGGTGGGATTGATGCTAAAGGAGGCTTTGCAGTCCAGCCAGTTGTAAGCGCCGCACAGGCCAAGACGTTCGGGTGAGACCACACAAACGTGATCCGGCGCAAAGGACTGGCACAACGTGCAAGAGTAGAACTCATCCACTTTGTCATCGGTCAGGTCGGCCAGACGCTTGTTGCGGAAGTCATAAGTTTCGCGGGCTTGTCCCAGCCACTCTTCATGCAATTTTGGATCAGTGTAAATTGTTACCTGAACTTTATCAACGATCGCGCCGAAATCTTCGTGGAAGCGGGCGTGCAGGATTGTTCCGAAGTGCTCTAAATCGAAGCCTTTTTCTGCTGCATCGTTTGAAACGCGGATCCAGGTGATATCACGCTGACCAACGTGTTGGATACCGGAAGCACCGTTGACAAAATAGTGCACCTGGCGCTCGAGCACGGGCTCGAAGTCCTGCTGCATTTGGCGGCCAGCCACCTGGACAACGATTCCCATATCCATCGAACCCTGAGCATCCACATCTGCAAAGTTCGGACCAACAATCTCAACCTTACCATCGGTAATATCGTCCAGATCTGCAGTCTGCAAGTATTCGAAGCAGCGTGAGTTTTTCCCGCCGAATTCCACGCGCATATCATTTTTACGAACAACTTCACCCTCGAAGGCTGAGCCATAAGGCACAGGCACGTCTACATCAGATACCTTGACCTTAAGGCCACGTATTTCGATGCATTTTTGAACCAAGAGTTCGGCCTTATCAAGGTCGTCTTTGCCTTCGATCTGATCAAAGGGCATGGAGACCACGTGTTCGTATGTGGTCACACCCGTGGGCAGAATCTCGGGAATAACAGTATCCGCAATGACCGGGAAGCCATAGTTGATGGCGCCAGCTGCAGCGGCGTATTTCAGGTCGTCTACTTCGCCAAGCGCCAACACAAAGGCAAACACGCGCTCTTTGTTGTAAAGCAGGATGTCGCGTGACATACCGGGCTTCATTCCACCGAATGTTAAAGCAGAGCGGGTGGCGAACCCAAGCGCGTAAATGGCCGACAGTGTATCGGTCCCGAAGGGAATCGTGTAAGTGTCATAACCCAATTCCACGCCTTCTTCATGCAACTGATCGATGATACTACGTCCATTGACGTTGCCGCAAAGGAAGGTCAGGATGTTGCGACGCTGCAGTTCGCGCACAAGCTTGACAGCCACTTCGTTGGACTTGGCACAGCCCACAATGGCCGCGAAACCTGGCATACGACCATCTACGAGTTGGATACCCCAGGAGCGCAATTGAATATCATCAATCGGGCCGTTGAGGTGTCCGGTTCCGTTGGCGCCGTCATAAGTGGTGCCTCCAGCGAGGGTGAAGTCGTCAGGCATTTTTTCGGGTTGAAGACCGTACACGAAGCGGATGGCTTCGACAATCTCAGCAGCCAGCAATGTTGACATACCAGAGTCGAGCGTTTCACCCAGGTAGGGTGTCCATTTAGATTCTGATGGAATGGGATGCAGCATCTGGCGTGCCTGTTCTAACACAGGAGGCAGGTCACCAAGTTTTTCAACTTCAATACCGGTCATGCCCAAAATGGTGGGCAAGAAATAGGCGGTGTTTGGGAAGGCGACCGGAGTGTCTGGGCCTTTTTCCTTCAAGGCTTTATTAAGCATCACCTCGGCTTCGGTCACCAGGGTGTTTGCGCCTCGAATGGCGCGGGTAGCAATATATTTTGACATCTCATCCCTCCGTTAAACTGCCGCAACGCCGTAAATGGCTTTACGCTTCTCGGCCAATGGCAGTTCTTCTAATTCGACCATCTTGGCGTCTCCGCTTCGGCCGTATTTGGATGGATCATACTCTTCCAGGCCGAGCGCAGCTCGTTTCTTGTCAATGTGATCCAAGGTAGCTTTAATCATTTCTTTAGGGTCGGGTATGAATTCCAGTTTGCCGCCGTATTTTTCTTCCCAGCCCTCGCTGATGTATTTCAACACCAGGTCGCTGTCGGAAACTTTGTCGGGCATACCGCTTACAGGTGAAGCGCCACCAAAGATGACGTACGCACCCGATGCGACGCAGTATGTTGCGATGGAGAGCGCTTTTTCGCTCATCCACTCGGGGGCCAGACCGACAGCAGGCACCTGATCGATATCGTCGCCCAGGCCGCCAGTTTCCACGACTTGTGTGAGCACGGTTAGAATGCGGGTGTTATCGACACAAGAGCCCATGTGCAGCACTGGTGGGATGCCAATGGCCTCGCAAACTTCCCTAAGGCCAGGACCGACTTGATCTAAACCTGCTTCGCCGAGCAGTAAGCCTTCTTTTGCGCAGGCAATCGCCCCGCAACCGGTTTCGACGATGAGCACATCTTGCTTTAGTAATTCTCTAGCAACATGGGTATGCAGATAATCATGTTGACTGCGAGGGTTATTGCAGCCGACGATGGCCGCCACACCACGGATGCGTCCGGACATGATGGCGTCGTTGAGCGGGCGGAAGGAGGCGCGATACGAGCCACCCAGCATGTAGTTGATATATTCATGCGAGAAGCCGGGGACCAGATCCTCGCGAATATCAGGGATTTGGGTCTCGCCGCGGTTCTTGAAATTATCGATGGCCTCTTTGAGGATGTTCTTGGCGATGGTCAGGGCTTTATGCTCATCGAACTCGATATGGGTTGCGCCCTTAATTTTCACCTTGGGGGAGGTAGTGATGATCTTTGTGTGGAAGTTTTCGGCCAAGCCTACCAGAGCCTGCATGATGCATTGCACATCTACCACCATGGCCTCGACCGCGCCGGTTAGGATAGATAGCTCTTGCTGTAAAAAGTTGCCCGCAGCCGGGATGCCCTGGCGCATGAGTATTTCATTGGCTGTACAGCAGATACCGGAAAGCTGCACGCCTTTGGCGCCAGCCTTCTGAGCGTATTCGATGATCTCAGGGGTTTGTGAGGCCGCCACAATCATCTGGCTGAGAGTGGGTTCATGACCGTGTACGACTACATTGACCATATCTTCTTTAAGTACGCCTAGGTTGGCTTGCCCCAAGACGGGGGCCGGGGTCCCGAAGAGGATATCAGAAACGTCGGTGGCAATCAGACTGCCACCCCATCCGTCCGAAAGTGAAGCGCGAATGGCGTGTTGCAAGATGTGTTCAGAATCCTGGTCATCGCCAATATGGGTTCTGTGTAAAGCTTCGACAACTTCTCGATCAATTCCCCGTGGTACAACACCCTGCTCTTCCCAAAGCTTTTGACGTTTTTCAGGGGCTCGGCTTACCGGGGCAATAGTACCCCTCTGCTGGCCGAATTGAGCGATGTAGATATCAGCTAATTCATCGGCAATATCTTCTGGAGAGCGCCCTTCGATCTCAATATCATAGTAAGAAGCCACATTGCGCAGCTTGGCAACATCGCGGATGGTATATCCTTCAGCTTCGCCATTGGCAGCAGCTTTGAGGGTAAAGGCCATATCGCGGCCATGGTCGGAATGGGCCGCCGCTCCAGCAGCGATAGCGCGAATTAGGTTGCGAGCCTGAATAGTGTCAATGGTAGCGCCACATACACCTGTCGAACCTTCCTTTGTCAACCGACACGGTCCCATGCTGCATATTTTGCAGCACATGCCTGCGGCGCCGATATTGCAGGGCGCCATATCATCTGCGCGGGTAAAGGCCGTACTAATGCCCATTTCCTCGGCACGGATCAGCATTTCCTGAGCGGCAGGGTCTGTTGAAAATTCTTTGATCTCTCGTTTCTTTGGCATGATTCACCTACCTCTAGGATTCGTCCATCGTAACAGGGCCCAAGCCGGGGCACGGCCACATCGGCCGCCCCTGATACTGGACGTTTTGAGCAAAGCTAACGGTTTCTTTGATTGTTTCGTAAACGGCTGTGTGACGAAAATTGCCATCCCCATCTTTTCTTTCGTACGCTGCTTCTCCAGTTTCTGCAAGCATCGGAACATCCCCAAGATATCCTGCCTCTTCCAGGCGGGCGGCAATCTTGTCAGCGGTTATTTTTTTCGTATCAAACTTAACTTCGATTGCCTGAAAGGCACTGCTAGCATACACTTCTTCTACACCTGGCAATTCCTTTAAGATGCTGTGCACTTCAGAGACATGATGATCTCCATAAAGTGCAGGCGCTTCAAACGCCTTGGTTGTCATATAAACACCTCCTATCGGGCTGTGTTGGTTTTGAGTGTGACTAAAAAAGAGCTATCTAGAAATAGCCATTGATACAAAATCCT
>CAZCPP010000089.1:0-13435 GCA_964500655.1 uncultured Anaerolineaceae bacterium
AATGAAGATTATTTACTCAAAGTGCTCTCTGCTCATTAAGATGCGATTGCCCTAGGTCTTGCAATTGTGCAGGAGATTGTGGCTGCACATAGTGGTAGAATTACGGTTCGTAGCCAGGAGGGGCTAGGGACGACTTTCCACGTTCATTTACCGCTTTCTCAACCCGCAGTTACAACTCTCCTGACGCGCAAATAATAAATTTCAAATTTTGGATGCATAAACCTGTATAATCATGTGCGAGCGTTGCCATTTGGCCAAGTTCGCAATTTTATTATGCCACCTCGCGTAACGATAATCGTTCCCTGCTATAACGAACAAAGGACCATTCAGCAATTGTTGAAAGCCATATATCAGCAGACATACTCGCTTTCGGAAATGGAAGTTGTCATAGCAGATGGGCTTTCGGAAGATTCCACACGTGATGTGATAACCCTCTTTCAGAAAGAACATTCCGATCTGGTTGTGCGCATTGTAGACAATACTGCTCGTACTATTCCCTCTGGTATTAATTATGCTATTAAAGCATCGGTTGGAGAAACCATAATCCGCATGGACGCCCATTCACAGCCATATCCAGATTATGTGGAGCGTTGTATATTAGCCCTTGATGAAAATCTTGGTGAAAACGTCGGTGGTGTTTGGGTAATTATGCCAGGTGACGATGGTTGGATTGCTGGATCAATTGCAGCTGCCGCTGCACATCCACTGGGTGTAGGCGACGCCGGATATCGTATTGGCGCGCAGGCTTCAGAAGTGGATACTGTTCCATTTGGCGCGTTTCGACGTTCACTAATTGATAAGATTGGTTTGTTTGACGAAACGCTACTTTCAAACGAAGACTATGAGTTCAACGCGCGCATCCGTCAATCGGGTGGGCGCATCTGGCTGGACCCGAAGATTATCAGTGTTTATTATGCCCGTTCTACATTGAGAGAACTGGCAAACCAATACTGGCGATATGGGTTTTGGAAATTCCAGATGCTTCGTCGTTACCCGAATACGTTGCGTTGGCGTCAAGGCTTACCACCTCTATTCGTTGTCAGCCTGATTGTTTTATTTTTACTATCTTGGTGGCCTTTTGCAGGCTGGCTTTTAGCGTTGGAGTTGTTTATTTATATTATGGTGCTTTTATTAGTAGGTGTGTTATCATCTCTTCGCCATCGCAAAATATTTCTTTGCATGGGACTACCGCTATCCATTGCCACGATGCACCTGGCTTGGGGCGGTGGTTTTCTGTGGAGTATTATTGCGTCACTAATGGAAAAACAACCACATGGCTAACCATCAGGCCACTCGATTGCGATTACGTCCCAATGAACACCGAATATTATTATTCATTGGAGATCTGCTAATGTCTATCGGATCGGTCTTTTCAGCCATCTACACTTGGAGGGAATACCAGCGCTATTTATTATTGGCCGAGGATCTGAAACCAAAAATAATTGAGCAATTAATGGAAAATATCAATATTCCATTTTGGTTTTATCTTTTACCAACTGCCTGGCTTTTGTTGATGATCGAACTGTACGAACCGAATACAGCATCAAATTGGCGTAAAACATTACGAGGTATTGCCATTGCTGCCTTTGTTGGATTAGTAATTTACTCACTGGTTTTTATCATCCGGGCTAACCCAAACTCTTTACCCCGTATTGGTGTTGGTGCCTTTTTGTTATATTCATCCCTACTTACATTAATATGGCGTTCCCTATATATTCGGTTTTACACCTCTTCAGGGCAATTGCGGCGAATTTTGGTTGTTGGTGCCGGGAAAGCTGGTCATACACTTGCGGAAATTTATCGTTCTCAAACGCCGCCGCCGTTCAACCTTATCGGGTTTGTAGATGATGATCCTCAAAAACTTGATAAATCTGTTATGGGTTTCCCAGTTATTAGTCAAAGCTTTGAACTATTGGATATTATTGATGAGCATAAAATATCCGATGTAATCGTGGCGATCAATGGGGCAATTCAAGGAACAACATTTCAGACAATTTTGGATATACAGGAGCTGGGGGTGGAAGTTACTCGAATGCCTACCCTTTATGAAGAAATGACTGGTCGGGTTCCCATCCATCACCTTGAATCAGATTGGGTCATCCGATCCTTCACCGATCAGGCACGTGTTAGCGGAATGTACTTATTAACAAAACGGTTGATGGATATTCTAGGTGGAGTAGTAGGTCTAACAATCTTTGCAATCATTTTTCCTTTTACATCCTTGGCTACACTGATCGATAGTGGCTTACCTATTTTTTATTCACAAATGCGATCTGGAAAAGGTGGACGAGTATTCAAAATCTTCAAGTTCCGCACAATGCGTCAGGATGCAGAAGCAGATGGACAGGCCAAACTTGCCGAAGAAAATGATCCACGCGTGACGATAGTTGGTAATTTCCTGCGCCGTTCGCGGTTGGACGAATTTCCACAATTTTGGAATGTTTTAAGTGGTGAGATTAGCCTGGTAGGTCCTCGAGCAGAACGACCTGAACTTGTTGACACATTTCAAAAGCAAATACCATTTTATCGGGCTCGTCTATTAGTTAAGCCAGGAGTGACTGGGTGGGCGCAGATAAATTATGGATATGTTTCCACCGTAGGTGACACAGCCGTAAAACTTGAATATGATTTGTATTACATCAAGCACCGAACATTAGCAATGGATTTAAGTATTATCTTGCGAACGGTAGGTACGATGCTTTCGGGAAAAGGTAGATAATATGACAAACTATCTAGTTACTGGTGGAGCTGGCTTTATTGGCTCTCACCTCGTGAGTACCTTGCTTGATCAGGGCGCAAACGTGCGTGTTTTAGATAATTTCTCGACCGGGAAACGCGAGAACCTATTGGGTTTGGGGAACAGGTTTGAGGTCCGGGAAGGAGACCTGCGAGATACATCTGAAGTTATATCTGCAGTTCAAGATGTGGATGTGATCTTCCACGAAGCAGCCTTTGTTTCGGTCCCCGAATCGATGGAAAAACCACAAGATTGTTTTGATATCAACGTGACCGCGACGGTTACTTTATTTGATGTGGCACGTGACGCCGGTGTGAGGCGTGTCGTGATTGCCTCTAGTGCAGCGGTTTATGGTGAATCGGACGAATTACCTTTGGATGAAACCACACCTACACAATCGCTCTCTCCTTATGCCGCCTCGAAACGCGCAGATGAAGTTTATGCCCAATTGTATACGCAAGCATTTGGCCTGGACGTGGTAGCACTGCGTTACTTTAATGTCTATGGTCCGCGTCAACGACCAGACTCTATGTATGCTGCGGCCGTGCCAATCTTTATTCGTTGCCTTTTAGATGACCAGCCCGTGACTATTTTTGGCGATGGTGGGCAAACTCGAGATCTAATCAATGTTCAAGATGTTGTGCGAGCCAATATCGTAGCATCAGAACATCCAAAGGCTCCTGGAAACGTTGTAAATATTTGTACCGGGCAAGAAACACGCTTGCTGGATTTGGTGGAAGAATTGTACAAACTGTTTCCTGACGCACCTGAAGCGATATTTACTGATTCGAGACTTGGCGATATATATCGCTCTGTTGGTAATCCAGAATTCACAGCAAACACGATTGATTTCCGATCAGAAGTCACGTTGGAAGAAGGTCTGAAAGAGACGGTTGCATGGATGAAGATGTAACATCTCGCCCTCGTCTACTTACCCGCAACCGATATGTGCTGGTTGGAGATTTAGCCCTAATTATCATATCGGTAATGGGTAGTTTTGCGTTGCGCTTGGATGCGGAGCAATTGCCGTTTTACTTTCCTGCAATTCTGATAATGATGAGCATTTCACTGCTTGCTAAAGTACCTGTATATTATGGTTTTGGCTTATACCGTCGGTTGTGGATATATGCCAGTACGAGTGAACTGCGATTGATCACAGTTGCAGTTTCAACGGCATCTGTGGTGACATCAGGGATAATGTTGTTGCTCATTACCATAGGCTGGGTTGTGCCTGGAATGCCGCGTTCTGCCTTAGGCATCGATTGGTTGCTCTCACTGGTGTTGATCGGTGGTTCTCGTTTTGCTTTGCGAATATTATCTGAACAATCTCTTGTTAATCGGAACGGTAAAGGAAATAGAGTATTGATCATTGGCGCAGGGGATGCGGGCGCACTGGTAGTGCGTGAACTTCAGAAATCATCACAGATCAACCTTACACCAGTTGGCTTCTTGGATGATGACACGGCTAAACAGAAACAGGAAATTCATGGCGTTCCCGTGATTGGCACAATTTCCAACCTTTCGGATGTTCTGGATAATCAATCGGTGGACGAAGTGATTATCGCTATCCCTTCAGCACCGGGGAAAATTCTACGCACTGTAACGGACATTTGCCGTCAGAAAAGTATTCCATCACGCACTATGCCCAGCATATTTGAACTGATCGGGGGTAGAGTTAGTGTGACCCGCCTACGTGAAGTGGACATAACAGATTTGTTGCGCCGCGAGCCTGCGTGGATTGACAACGAGCTGGTTGGTTCCAGCTTGAGTGGAAAACGTATACTTATTACAGGTGCGGGTGGATCAATTGGAAGCGAAATATCACGTCAAGTGGCACGCTGGGGCCCAGCGGAATTGGTTTTATTGGGACATGGTGAGAACAGCATTTTTGAAGCTTTGATCGAATTGAAAGAAGATTATTCAACGCTTTCTATCCACCCAGTTATAGCTGATGTTCGTGACTTGCCGCGTATGCAGGCTGTTTTCCAGACTCATAGACCAGAAGTTGTTTTCCATGCTGCAGCGCACAAGCATGTCCCATTGATGGAATACAACGTGGAAGAAGCCATTACAAATAATGTGGTTGGTACGCGCAATGTTGTTAAGATTGCAAACACATTTAACGTTGAGCGTTTCGTTTTGATTTCCACTGATAAGGCTGTCAAACCTATAAATGTCTACGGCGCAACTAAGCGTATAGCGGAGATGATTGTCATTGACGCGGCTCAACGAACAGGTCTAGCCTTTACAGTTGTCCGCTTTGGGAATGTGCTAGGTAGTCGAGGCTCAGTTGTGCCAATTTTCAAATCCCAGATCCTACGTGGTGGCCCGGTTTTGATTACCCATCCAGATATGGAACGCTATTTCATGACTATCCCGGAGGCTGTACACCTTGTTTTGCAGGCGGCTGCAATGGGGCAGGGGGGTGAAGCCTATATTCTCAATATGGGCGATCAAGTGCGAATCCTTGAATTGGCGGAAGATCTGATCCGCCTTTCCGGATTGGAACCGGGGCGTGATATCGAGATTGTTTTCACCGGCATCCGCCGAGGTGAAAAGTTAAGCGAAGATTTGTGGGAACAAGGGGCAAATTTCCAACCTACAGCACATTCCGAGATATTCCGTTCAAAGGAAGATGAGGAAGTGGACAGCCAGCAATTATCCAAAGCTATTGAGCAACTTGAACATCTTGCTAGTCAGGGTGAGACTGAGACCATCATTCGTTTGTTAGATGAAATCATCCCCAGTGCGGCTGTTCGTTCCACACCTCCACCTGATATGACGTCTTTCATCTAGCGGTAAATGACAAGAAGTTCATGACTGAAGTTTCCCTGACTGATTGGAACACTTTCCTTTCGAAATACCCCAATGCCCACCTCCTGCAGACCGGGGAATGGGGAGAGCTGAAATCAGCATTTGGATGGGACCCTGTTCGCATCATTCCGGACGATGGGCCTGCTGTCCAAATTTTGTTTCGTCGCCTACCCCTCGGCTTGACTCTGGCTTATATACCGAAACCGGTTGAAAGTGATTCAATCTTTGGCGAGCGCTTCTGGGTTGAGATAGATACGATTTGTAAGAACCGCCGGGCTGTGTTTTTGAAAATCGAACCTGACGCTTGGGATGATCCCCTTATCCAAACAGGAGAAGGCGTAGGGGTGAGAGTAAGCCCCCACAACATTCAACCCCCGCGCACCATCACTGTAGATTTGCGTGACGCCAACGAAGAAATTCTGGCTCGCATGAAGCAGAAGACGCGTTATAACATTCGACTTGCTGCAAAGAAAGATGTTACAGTACATGCATGGGACGACATCCCTGCTTTCCACGAAATGATGGAAATTACGGGTGGTCGAGACGGTTTTGGTGTTCATAGCCTGGAGTACTATCAGCGTGCCTACGAAATTTTTCATCCCACCGGCATGGCCGAATTGCTGGTGGCTGAATACGAAGGTAAACCGCTTGCAGCGTTGATGGTATTCGCACGTGGACGGCGCGCTTGGTATGTCTACGGAGCATCTAATAACCAAGAGCGTAACCGCATGCCGACATATCTACTACAATGGGAGGCCATGCGTTGGGCACGCGCTAAGGGAGCAGAAGAATTTGATTTATGGGGAGTGCCAGACGTAGATGAAGTGAGCCTTGAATCACAATTTACTGAACGTAATGATGGTCTTTGGGGTGTCTATCGATTCAAACGTGGTTTTGGTGGAAAGTTGAATCGTGCGACACAGGCTATGGATCGGGTGTATAACCCAATTTTGTACTGGCTTTATACAAAGTATATGGCTCGCGGATCATAAAAAACCTATATGCAATTATATTCCCAAAATCAAGCTCAATGGAATGATTTGATTTCCAACCTTCCGAAACCACACCTGCTTCAGACGTGGGAATGGGCGCAAGTTAAGGCTAAATATGGCTGGGAGCCGATGCCATTCATCTGGAATGATGGTGAGAGGACGGTTGCCTCGGCAATGATCCTCAAACGTCGCATTCCAATCGGTGGCATGGCAGCGCGGATGAGTATTTTGTACATTCCCAAGGGTCCGCTACTGGATTGGTCGATTGAGCCCCTTCGGGAACGAGTTTTGGATGATTTACAGACTTTCGCCAAACGTCACGGGGCGATCTTTTTGAAAATCGATCCCGATGTAGTCCTAGGAACGGGAATTCCTGAGGGCGGGGAAGATGTGATTAATAACGACGGGCAGACAGTTATGTCCGAGTTGAAGCGTAAGGGTTGGCGATTCTCTACGAATCAAATCCAATTCCGTAATACCGTCCAGATAGATCTTTCCGTATCCGAGGATGAGATGCTGGCACGCATGAAGCAAAAAACGCGTTATAACATCCGTTTAGCCGGGCGGAAGGGCGTCACTGTGCGAGTTGGCTCTTCAGATGATTTGTCCGCGCTCTACCAAATGTATGCCGAGACGTCGGTGCGAGATGGGTTTATAATTCGCGATGAAGATTATTACCGCACCGTGTGGAAAAGCTTTATGATAAAGAGAATGGCTGAGCCGCTGATCGCCGAAGTGGAAGGTGAGTCGGTGGCGGCACTATTGTTGTTCTGGTTCTCGGGGCGGGCATATTATATTTACGGTATGTCGCGAACTTCCCATCGGGAAAAGATGCCGAATTACTTGCTGCAATGGGAAGCCATACGACGGGCTAAAACGGTAGGATGTAATATTTACGATCTGTGGGGTGCGCCAGATGTGTTTGATAAGAGCGATGGAATGTGGGGGGTGTTCCGTTTCAAACAGGGCCTGGGCGGGCAGGTTTTACGCACGCTTGGTGCATGGGATTACACGTCCCGACCGATGTTATATAAATTGTATTCTGAAATCATCCCCCGCCTATTGGATTTGATGCGTGTGCGAGGGAAATCACGCACAAAACAACACAGTGGAGCATAAAATGAAAAATGTAGCTCGCTTGAAATTTGCTCACCTGCCTACTTTTGTCGAAGAGATGCCGCGATTGTCTGCCTTTTTGGATGGGCCGCGCTTGCTTATCAAACGTGATGATCAAACCGGGTTGGCCTTTGGTGGCAACAAAACCCGTAAATTGGAATTCCTAGTGGCGGAGGCCCAAGCACAAGGTGCGAAGATGTTAATATCGGCTGGTGCGATTCAGTCCAATCATTGCCGGCAGACAGCCGCAGCTGCTGCACGATTTGGTTTGGATTGTACGCTTGTTTTAACTGGGGACATGCCCGCAAATCCATCCGCGAATCTGTTGTTGGACCAGATGTTAGGTGTAGAAATCGTCAATGTTGCTGACCGCGCTGATCGTGATCGCATCTTGCAGGAAACCTATGAGAGAGCAGAACAGGATGGTAAAAAACCTTATTTGGTCCCATATGGTGGCTCAAGCCCGGTTGGTGCATTGGGGTATGCCTTTGCAGTTGAAGAACTTGTAAAACAGGATGTGAAAGCAGATTGGATTGTATTTGGCACATCCTCTGGAGGCACACACGCCGGACTAACTCTCGGCGCAAGAGTGTTTGGATTTGGGGGGAAAGTATTTGGAATCAGTATAGACGAAGATGAGAAGTGGTTAAAAACAAATGTTTCGGCGTTGGCTTCGGAGGCGTCAGAGCTCATTGGTGAGCGCATAGAATTCAAACCTGATGAAGTAATGGCAACTGATGCATATTGCAAGTCAGGTTATGGTGTGTTAACAAATGCTGAGCGAGAAGCGGTAAAACTCTTTGCCAGTTATGAAGGCCTATTGTTAGATCCGGTCTATACGGGGCGTGCAGCAGCGGGATTAATTGATTTAATTCGTAATGGATTTTTCAAGAAGGATGATACGATACTCTTCTGGCATACAGGTGGACAACCTACCTTGTTTGCAGATAAATATTCATCTCAACTATAACTTTTCTAAAAAAAAAGTATCCTGCTCTGGGTGAGTAGGATACCCTAAATGAGGCGTTTTAATAGGTGCACATAGTATGGTTTTATGCACGCGCTAATTTGTAATCTATTCAATACAAGTTCGTAATAGGGAATTAGGATCTGCAAAGCATCCCTCGGATTCGTTTTGTTCCTTGAGCCAATCCAAATAAATTCGTGACATTGTTACAGGTTGAATGTCACGAGCTGCCAACTCAGGCAATGCTAACCTAGTTGTTTCCATATCCTCGATGCGAGTATGCAGGAGTACTATATCGCCGTATTTTATTCTAGGTATGATGTAATTGACCACTTTCTCAGTTTCCCCTCCCCAACCGGTGGACCACATCGTGGGTACTAAACCTCGCTCAGCACACATATGCAGAAATGACGGGCTGGTGTTTCCAAAGGGTGGTCTGGCGAAGCGCACCAAGGGCTCTTCTCCCAATACCTTTCGTAAAGCATCCAGCCAAAGATCGTAATCGGCTACCACCTTTTTCGCCGACATTACCTGTGGATTGGTATGATCGAATGAGTGGTAACTGATCTCATGTCCCTTCTTATAAAAGCGCTTCCATATTCCCGGATCCTTCTGCTGGTTACTAAGCAACGCTTTCCCAACTGGGAAGAGGGTGATACGTACACCAGGATGCTGATCAAGGACATCTTCTAATCTTTGCATCATCGTGACTAGGTAACAATCATCGTATGTCAGTGCAATACGGTTGAAATGTGAGCTACCTTTGGAGAGTATTGGTTGTTGTTGATATGTGGTTGGAGATTTCTCAAATGGTAACAGGGCTGTGCTCAAAAGAGACAGACCGCTTAGTTTTAAAAAATCACGGCGCGAGATAGGAGTCATTTGCTTGATTTAATCACAGATTTTTATTGATGAAAAGAACTAACTTCGCACAGAAAACTTTTTCCTCAAGGCGAATACTGCAATTCCAATCCAGGCTACGTTTAGTGCTGCTGAAGGATAAGCTTTCCAATAAACTGTATTCACAATAAGTAAAATGCCAGCAACGATATTGATACTCTGAAAAAGCAGCGAATCCCCTTCAACTTTTTTCATCGAGACAAGTGCATAGGCACATAAATACAGGATTGCACCGATCCAACCTAGAACGTCAATCAAGAGCGCAATGTACACTTAAAAATGTCACACTTAGGTTATGAGCGGTGGTCGCATATCTAGGGAAATATGCGGTCGCTCGTAATGATAATACCGCAACCACTCTTGCACTTGAAGGGTGAGTTGTGGGATTTCTGAAGGTTTATACTTCGCCCATCCCAAACACTCCTTTCGCAAGCTGCGGTTGAAGCTTTCGATGAAGGCTTGCTCATTCTTTTTGTAAGGTCGAGCAACGCGATGGCGATCACAATAGTCATCTACAGTTTGGCTGAATTCTCCTTTGAACTCACTGCCACCATCAGTTTGAATGATTTCTGCAAACCCGTCAAAACACCTTGGCATGCAATGCCTCAGAAAAGCTTTGCCATCAGTGGCTTCCAGCGCAGGCCGTAAGAGGACATCGCTTTCTCTAGTGTAAGTATCAATAGCGGTAAAGGCAAAAACCTGCCCGAAGAGAACTGTGTCCATCTGGAGCACTTGACGGGCGGCCTGGGCCACAGGAACCGAACCACGCGGCTTGTTTTTCTGCCACCTCGAGCGCAATTGATATTTCTCTGAGAGCACCTTGTAGATAGTTGTAACGCTCACTTGCATGCCATACTCTTTTCGCAAGAAGTACTGGATCTTCTGACCGCAACAGTGATAATGTTTTTCTCGCAAAGCCCAGATGCGACGTTTGAGAATAGCATCCCGTTTGCGCTTGCGACGTTGGACCTTTCTTTGCTCGCTGATAGTGCTCAAGGTAGTCTCCCAAGCTGCCATACTGCTCAATAGCTTGTGCCCAACGGATCACGGTTATGCGGGACACATTCAGCCGTTCCGCGATGCGTGTCTTGGGCACCCCTTGCTCCAGAAGCTCATAAGCTATTATGATTTTCGTCATCTGTATCATCTCCATAGTTTCTCATGGAGTGTGACATTTTAAAGTTTAATTAATCGAAGAGTTGCATAAATCCCTACTTTGTGGATATGATTTCCTAATACCCTCGACAGGCTTTTTGGGGTAATAGAATAAGAGAGGAAACGCTTATCATTCGGAAGTATCTATCCTGACGTCGACAGCCATTGTGCCAGTATCAAATACCAATAGGGGGTTTATTTCTATCTCGGAAATTTCGGGATGTTGTTCTGCCAAGATCGACAAACGGACGAGCGCATCCGCCACTGCAGATTTATCTACCGGTGCTATGCTACGGAAGCCATCCAGCTTTTTGCCAGCCCAAGTTCGCTGTATCAACGCCTCAGCTTCGGCTTTTGTCAAGGGTCCCAGAGCGAAAGCTATATCCTTGAGACCCTCTACTTCGACGCCACCCGACCCAAACATGATTAGTGGTCCAAATTGCGCATCTCGAACCATACCGACAATCACTTCTTGCCCGGCTGGAACCTGACGCTGCAGATGTGCTCCATCGATTTGAGCTTTTGGTCGAGCGGCTTTAACGCGCTTCAAAAGCTCTTCGTAACCTTTTTCTACAGCTTCCTCATCTCCTAAATCTAGTAGGATGCCATCAACATCCGATTTGTGAGAGATGTCAGGACTGGCGATCTTCATTACCACTGAAAAGCCCTGTTCACGTGCTATGGACACGGCTTCATCTTTATTGGTAGCTAGCTTCATTGGTGCAGTTGGTATTCCATAAGCCGCCACTAGCTCTTCCGGTGTTGTGTCTTTAGCAACGTTTGAAACAAAAACAGTTCCTTGTTCTGCATCCGTTTGTTCGCCGATTACGAGACTCTCCGCTCGCTTTGCTAATATTCCAAGCGCCGAGGCGGCTTGTTCCGGAAATGTAAAGGTAGGAATATCTGCTTGGTGAAAATGCTTGCCAGCTTCCTTTATTATTTCTGATCCAAGCAAGGACATCAGAACAGGTTTTTCGGCGTCCTGGATGATTGGAATCAATCCATCAGCAATCTCTTCAGCATGGTACATTGGGGGGGGAGGCAATATGACAATGGCGGCGTCCACGTTGGGATCAGCCAACAGAGTAGAAAGACAATCCGTATATTGCTGTGGAGACGCAGAAGCCAGCATATCTACAGGGTTAAGAACACTTGCCGCAGGGGGAAGTATTTCGGTTAATTGTTGTTGTGTGGACTTGGAAAATTCCGCCATGTTTAATTTGTTGACTTCCAGCGCGTCGGCAGCGATTACCCCAGGGCCACCAGCGTTTGTCAGCACGGCCACGTTGCGTCCTTTTGGGAGTGGACAAGCTGCCAGGGCTTGTGCCCAAGCAAACATTTCTTCGGTTGTATTTGCTCGGAACACTCCTGCTTTTTCAAAAGCGGCTTCGTAGGCCGTTTCAGAACCAGCTAAGGCTCCTGTATGCGAGGCAGCAGCCCGTTGTCCGGATTCGAAGCGACCAACTTTGAGTGCGATCACAGGCTTACTGAGCGTCACCTTCCGAGCAACTTCGGCAAATTGTTTGCCATCCGAAATACCTTCTAGGTACAACGCGATGACGCGGGTATGCTTATCAGCGGCCACAACTGGAAGCATATCTGTTTCGTTGACATCAGCTTGATTACCAAGGCTAATCAGTTGTGAAAAGCCAAAACCTTGGTTGCGCGCCCAGTCGATGATAGCAGCACAAAAAGCGCCCGAATGAGATATGAAGCCAATATGACCTCGTGCTGGCATGGGTGGAGGTAGGAAGGTAGTATCGAGAGGCAGATTCGTGTCGATACTGCCAATACAGTTTGGTCCAACCATACGGATACCGTATTCGTGAGCCACTTCTAAACATTTTGCTTCGAGTGCTGCTCCCTCTGGCCCTGCTTCTCGGAAACCAGATGCAATCACAATAGCAGCATGGATTCCGCAATTCCCGCAGGCTTCCAGTGTTTGCGGCGTGGCAGGGGAAGGCACGATTAGAATTGCCAGGTCAACAGGATCAGGCAATTGTGAAAGATCGGTATAAAGCGGACGGTTGAACAGTTCCCCAGATTTCTTGCTAACAAAGTGAATTGCACCAGGATAGTCACTATAGACCAGATTGCGTGCAACCCCATATCCTAGCTTTTCAGGGGAAGTGGAGGCGCCCACGACGACCACACCGCGTGGGCGAAAGAATGGAGTTAACGATGAAGTCATGGGGGCTATTAAACCACAGATGCAAGGATACTAACAAAGAATAATTGGTTATGGATAATTATCTCGCTTTATAGCGATTCGGAAATATTCGATTTATGTTGACCCCTTGGTCCGATCCAGATCACAGTCACAACGAAAATATCAGCAAAGATAAGCGCACCAATCTTGATGCTAAACGATGTGGGCTTTAGTGTCCCAAGATATTCAAGTTCTTGAGAGGTAAACTCTGCTGAAGCAGACATGACACTGGATTCGATCGCAGAGTACAATTTTTCTTCTCGTTTTTGGTGTGCGGAAAGAGAGAATGTGCTAAACACAGCGATAAATGCTACCATCAGTGTAATTGAGATTTGAACATATCGTTTCGAGGCTGCCTCTGGGTTGGAAAACACAAATCCTAGAATGGCAAGTAATACCACTATTTGGATGTTCCAAAAATCTAGAAATGCTTGCGAATGTTGATTGAAAACGGAAATTAACTCAGCATAATTTTCCATATCACCTCGTTCTTATTGTCTGTAAATAGGGTCTAAAACCCCTGCCTTTCAGGCAGGCCGTTTTCA
>CAZCPP010000090.1:0-13283 GCA_964500655.1 uncultured Anaerolineaceae bacterium
ACCAGTATGGTGACCCGTCTACCCGACTATGTCAACCTATTGTGCACACTCCTCATATAATTAGAAAAGGTGACTGTCACTTTTTAGAAGCGACAGTCACCTGATTATTTGCGTTATGGGAAATATTGACTAGCGGGTTTAGCGTTTTCCGTGTCCCCCACGGCTGCCACTTTGTCCGTCATTACCATGTCCAAAGGAAGCACTGAGGAGGGCATTATTGTAGCCGTCAATGCCCATATACGATGGCTCAAAACTTTCTCTACTTTGTCCTTCAAATTGTGAAACGAAGGCACGCAGGTGATTGTAGGAACCGTTCAGCAGGTTGTTGTAAACCATAATGATATTGGGGTCATCAGTTTCGGCAAGGTATTCCTGAAGGTCAAGGATATCAATTTCTTCAATCGCTGTCCCGACTTCGAGGCCGTCCACGAGGGAGGTGCTGCCTTTCGCAACAAGCTGATCGTAGAGGACTTGCAGGTCGTCATTAGTAAAGACGCCGATCGTATCGTCAGTGACGGGGTCGGTGGCTCCGTAAAAATCAAGCAATCCTTTGACTGCGTCAGTATGCTTCTGCTCGCTAGATGCGATATTTTGGAAGATGGGGAGTCCCCACTGGTCGTAGAGTGTCAGGTAAACATCGCGAGCAAGTTTTTCTTCTTCGCGCATGAAGCTCAAACTGTCAATTTCGGTCTGAGTCAATGCTTCGGCAGGGACGAAGCTGGGCGTGCCATCACAATCTTCCTGTTGCGGGTTATTGCCATTGCCATTCTGATCCTGGTTGCTATTGCTGTCGCTATTCCAATTATTGGCAGGAATTGCGGCGGGGGCTGCTGAAACCCGAACAAGTTCGACTATTGATTCTGCGGAAGCAGATTGTGCAGATACCGTTTCAAGGGGAGCACAAGCACCGATCATCAATGCGCTGAGCGCGATAAGCGAGAGTGTTAATAAAATTTTCTTTTTCATGATTTTCTCCTGTAGCTCTTTAGGAGCTAATATTTTGATTATTTGAACTTACGCCCTCAGTGTACAGGAGTAATATGAACGCATATTATCTATTTTGTAAAGATTTATTAAAACAAATACGAATGAGTTACCCATCCGCTCTCTTCTTTTATCCTCCAAGTTCCATACCACTAACTCTGGCAGTGTCAGGAAACGCACGCGCGGTAAATTTAGTCCCATCCATGCCAATGCCACGGTTGACGTAGAGAGTCGTTGGGTCGCGTGTGTATTTCCCATTTCAAATTCATTTCCATAAATGGATGACGTGACAACCGCCTAATAAATGAGCAGGCGTCTTGATGATATTTGGTTAGTGATAGAACAGCAGGGATACGCGTCTGTGTGGACCGTCTCCATTAACTGGGATGAAGCCCCTCGGTCACGCGCTATGGAGCAGGTCATGGAATACAACATCCTGAACTTCTCTACTTGGGAAGATGATTCAACCTTCGAGGCAACTTTCAAGAAACTTCTGGATAGGCTGGGATTATTTTATAAATAAGCTCCTGCTTAATCACCATGTAAATAATCTCTAACATAACTCTAATGGGGAAATTCTTGACAAATCTTTCCTTTCTACATATAGTTAAGTCCGCTTAACTAAAAAGCTGTCTTAACTATCAACAAGGAGACTTCCAGTGTCAGGATCAATGACTATCCCATTTGTCATCATTACTTTAGCTTTGATTTTTTATTCGATTGGCGTCTGGAGCGAACGTTTTGCAGGCGTGCTTAAGCCTTGGCACCTCGCCTTCTTCTGGCTGGGGCTGATCTGCGATACCTGGGGTACCGGCCTGATGCTTGACATGGCAGGCGGAATGACCTTTGATATTCATGGGCTAACCGGCTTGCTTGCCATCTTGCTGATGCTCGTCCACGCAGTTTGGGCTACGGTCGTGTTGGTTCGAAAAGATGAAAAGATGATCAACAATTTTCACAAGTTCAGTGTGGTGGTCTGGTTGATCTGGCTGATCCCCTATTTCAGCCCGATGTTCTTTGCAATGGCATAAATACGTTTGAAAGTAGCTTAACGATGACTGACTCATCTCAATTCTCCCAATCCCTGCGCGGGTGGATGAACACATTCACCCACCGTTCGATTCGCGACTGGTCGCGTTACATCAAGGCCAGCGGATTTTCCATGCCGCAGTTCTTCATCCTGATGCACCTGCGCCACCACAAAAAATTCAGCATCTCAGACTTGAGCGAGCACATGGAGATCAGCAACGCAGCCGCCAGCCAGCTGGTGGATAAACTTGTCCAGGCAAAGTTATTGGTTCGCGTGGAAGACCCTAACGACCGACGCGCCAAACAGGTCAGCCTTTCGCCTACGGGCGAGGAACTAGTCAAGAAGGGCATTGCCGAGCGCTCGCGCTGGGTGGATGAGATCGCGCAGGCACTGTCTAAAGAAGAAAGAGTGACGGTAACTGAATCGTTGGAAATATTGAACGCAGCAGCGAAGAAGCTGGAAGAAGAAGAAAAATAATTAGTGTGTCATTGCGAGGCAGCAAAACTGCCGTGGCAATCTCCTGTTCAGTAGTTACTCGAGATTGCCGCTTCGCTACGCTCGCTCCATTGACACAAACAACAGGAGTATCCTTTGCTAGCATCCATGTCGCACCGAATGTCCCACAAACGTGGGAAAGGCCATAAATCCAGCGGCGGAATGGGGCGCGCCGTCAAGTACCTGACCGGGTACGGACGCGAAGCGGCAATGCCTTATGTGTTTTTGCTAATCGCGACGCTGTCGCAACTGGCCGTGCCGCGCATGATCCGCAACGTGATCGACGCAGTTACCAGCGGCTTTATCGCCGACCAGATCCTAGGCGCGCTAGATCAAATCCCGGCGGATTTCGTGTCCACTGCGCTGCCACAGATATTGGAGGCTACGGGGAAGCCGTCCACTTTAACACTGGAGCAGCTGGTTGTCCAACTAGAAGCGGATATCGCCTCTGCGCCACAGGCGCTCATCACAGCATTGATCGCTATCGTCATCTTCGCCACACTGCGCGGCGTCTTCGCTTTTTTGCAGGCCTACTGGGCCGAGAAGAACTCACAGTCCGTGGCTTATGACCTACGTAACGACCTGTACGCCAAGATCCAGAACTTGTCGTTCTCGTATCACGACAAGAACCAGACCGGCCAGTTGATGATCCGCGCCACCGACGATGTGGAGAAAGTGCGCCTATTCATCGGGCAGGGATTGCTGCACCTGGTCGGCGCGGTCATCCTGCTGACAGGCACGATCATCATCCTGTTTACATCCAATACAGCGCTGGCCTGGACTGCAATGCCCATCCTGCCTATCGCAGGTGTGCTTTTCGTGGTCTTCGCCGGAACAGCCCGCCCGATGTTTACCAAGGTACAACAGAAACTTTCGACCCTGAACACCATCCTGCAGGAAAATCTAGCCGGCATCAAGGTCATCAAAGCCTTTACGCGCGAAAAGAAACAACAGAGCAAGTTCAACATCGCCGCCGACGATACCATGAACCAGCAGATCGCGCTTGCGCGTCTGTTCACCTTCATGTTCCCGATGATCTTCATGATCGCCAACCTGGGCCAAGCCGCTATCCTGTACCTGGGCGGGAAACAGATCATCGCGGGCGCGCTCTCGCTGGGCGCCTGGCAGGAGTTCTCGCTTTACCTGATGTACCTGTTCTTCCCAATCATGATGTTGGGGATGATCGTCACACAACTCGGGCAGGCCTCAGCCTCGGCCGAACGCATCTTCGAAATTCTAGATGCCAGGAACGACATCGTGGATAAGCCAGATGCCATCGAACTTCCAGCAGTGAAAGGCAATATCAAATTCGAAGACGTGACCTTCCGCTACTTCGGCGGCGGCGAACCGGTTCTAAAGAATGTGACCTTTGAAGCTGCTCCCGGTGAGCGCATTGCATTGCTGGGTGCCACCGGTTCTGGTAAAAGCACCATCATCAATCTGCTGCCGCGCTTCTACGACCCCAGCGAAGGGCGCATCACCATCGACGATCACGACCTGCGTGACGTCAAAATCGAATCGCTGCGTTCCCAAACTGGGATCGTGCTGCAGGAAACCACGCTCTTCAGCGGCAGCGTCCGTGAGAACATCGCCTTCGGCAAACCCGAAGCCAGTGAAGAAGAAATCATCGCCACGGCTAAAGCCGCCCAGGCACATGATTTCATCGTCTCCTTCCCGGATGGTTATGACACACATGTTGGCGAACGCGGGCAAACCCTGAGCGGCGGGCAAAAACAACGTGTCGCTATCGCCCGCGCCTTACTACTCAACCCGCGCATCCTGATCCTGGACGATTCAACTTCCAGCGTCGATCTGGCCACCGAAGCCGAGCTCCAGAAGGCGCTCGACAAACTGATGGAAGGGCGCACGTCCTTCGTCATCGCCCAGCGCATCAGCACGGTGATGACGGCTGACAAGATACTGGTACTCGATAGAGGCGAAGTGGTCGCCATCGGAAAGCATACAGATTTAATGGAAAACGAACCAATTTACGCTGAAATTTATCACTCGCAAATTCTGACCTACGAAGCCGAACAGGGAGGTGCGCAATGATGCACGGTGGTGGCCGCATGCGCGGCTTGCTCGAAGGCGAGGCTCTGAAACCTCGCAACGTGGGCGAAACCCTCTCCCGTTTTGGATCGTATTTTGGACGCTTCTGGTACATGCTTGTGCTGGCAGTCGTGTTCGTAGTCATAGCCACCTGGACCCAGGTAACCGCACCAGCTCTGATCGGCCAGGCGACCGACTGTTTCCTGGTCCCAATTGGTGCCGAAACCGGATTCGCGTCCTTCGCCCCTTCGACAGGCTCAGGACAGCGCCCCATAGTTGTTGAACAGTCGAACCAGTCAAGTTCTAACTGCTGGCTGGGGACAAGCGATCCGTCCACACTGACAACCACTAACAGGTTGGTCTACAACGTCTACACCATGAACGGTTATCCGACTCCCGATCCCGCCGCGCTGACCAGCGATCAACGCATCGAGGGGCTTGCCCGCCTGATCGGTATTCTCGTGGCCCTGTTCGTGAGCGGCGCGCTGCTCAACGGCCTGACCTTCTTCGCCATGTCCTGGAGCGGGCAGCACGTGCTGCGCGAATTGCGCGTAGAAGTCTTTGAACAACTGCACAAACTGTCGCTTGGGTACTACACCGAAAACGAAGCCGGTGACCTGATGAGCCGCATCACAAACGATACGACGGCCATCGAGCAGGCGGTCTCATTCGCGCTGGTACAGGTCTTCAGCGGTATCCTGTTGCTGGTGTGGGTGTCCTACACTATGTTAACCACCAGTCTGGCCTTTGCATTGCTATCGCTGGCGGTGGCGCCGCTTATGTTCCTGGCAACAATTTATTTCTCAACTCAGGCCCGTAAGGCCTTTCGTAAGGCGCGCCGGGAAATTGGCTCGGTCAACGCCGAGTTGCAGGAAAGTATCTCCGCCGTGCGCGAGGTGCAGGCCTTCAACCGTGCCGATGAAAATTACGAGCAGTTCAAGCTGATCAACGCGGCCAACCGGGATGCAAACGTCCGAGCTGTGGCCTTCACTTCGGCCTTAGCGCCCACTCTGGAAGCCATGTCGTATCTGGCCTTGGCAATCGTCGTTGGGGTTGGCGGCTGGTATCTGCTCAAGGGACAGGATTTGATGGGCACGGTCGTTTCGCTGGGCTTGGTAGTGACCTTCCTGGCCTACGTGCAAAATTTCAACCGCCCGATTCAGCAGATCTCCGTCATGTGGACCAACATCCAGAACGCCATCGCGGGTGCAGAACGCATCTTCAACATCCTGGACGAAGAGCCCTCGGTGCAATCCAAGCCTAAAGCGGATGATATCCCGGAGATCGTCGGGGTGGTGGAATTTAAGCACGTCTCATCGGCTTATAAAGAAGATGAACCAGTGCTGCAAAATGTCAACTTCACTGCCGAGGTCGGGCAGACGGTTGCCATCGTTGGGCCGACGGGCGCAGGCAAGACCACCATCATCAACCTGATCCCGCGCTTCTGGGATGTGACGGGTGGCTCGATCAGGATCGACGGCCTGGACGTGCGCGATGTGACCGCCGAATCGCTGCGAAGTCAGATCGGCATCGTGCTGCAGGACACCTTCCTGTTCAGCGCCTCCGTGATGGACAACATCCGCTTTGGGCGCCCCGATGCCACTGACAAAGAAGTCAAACAGGCTGCCAAGCTGGCGTATGCTGACACGTTCATCGAACGCCTGCCTGAAAAATTCGACACGGTGCTGGGCGAACGTGGCTCCGGCTTGAGCCAGGGACAACGCCAATTGCTGGCGATTGCACGTGCAGCGCTGTCAGCCCCGAAAATACTCATTTTGGACGAAGCAACTTCCTCGGTCGATACCAGAACCGAGCGGCTGATCCAAAAGGCATTTGACAAAATGCTGGAAGGACGCACCGCTTTCGTCATCGCCCACCGTCTGTCCACCATCGTCAACGCGGATGTCATCCTGGTTCTCGATCAGGGGCAAATCGTAGAGCGTGGTAAACATGCTGAACTTCTCAATAAGAAAGGTTTCTACTACGATCTGTATATGAGCCAGTTCAAAATACAAGAAGATGGAGAAGAAAGGTATTAATTCCCCGTAGGGACAAATCTCCCTGCGCCAGCGTTCGCTGCACTGTGTCTTCGTGCAGCAAATATTCTTGAGACCCACCTTCGCGTTTTACAGGATGCAACTTTCATCGAGTTTTAGCATCCCAAGGACAACAAATTATCATAAGGAGATTAGCATGTCTCAAGCCAATCCTGAATTCACTCAATTTCTTAAGGCTTACCCTTCTTATCCGTCCACTGAGGGTATTGATCAATTGCGCGCTACGGATTATGCCCGGCTCGATCTGGACGGGCACGTTTACCTTGATTATACTGGCGGCGGCATTTATGCTGAATCACAGATCCGCAAACATCTGAAAGTGCTGACCGAAAACATCTTTGGTAACCCGCACTCCAGCAACCCCACCTCCCTGGTCGCCACCGAATTGGTGGACCATACGCGTGACTATGTGCTCAAGTTCTTCAACGCCGACTCCGAAGAATACCTGTGCATCTTCACACCCAACGCCAGCGGTGCGCTCAAGCTGGTGGGCGAATCCTATCCGTTTCCTGGTGGGCATTATCTATTAACATTTGACAATCACAATTCTGTCAACGGGATTCGGGAATTCGCCAGCGCGCGAGGCGCCGAGGTGACCTATATCCCGGTCGCACTTCCCGATATGCGTGTGGATGAATCGCAACTGGACGAGCATCTGTCTCGTGCCAATAAAGGGAAACACAACCTGTTTGCCTATCCCGCCCAATCCAACTTCTCGAGCGTAAAGCATCCTCTGGAGTGGATTGAACGGGCGCAAAAAGCAGGCTGGGACGTGTTGCTGGATGCGGCTGCTTACGCTCCAACCAGCAAATTGGACTTATCTGAAGTACATCCCGATTTCGTGCCCATCTCATTCTACAAGATGTTTGGCTATCCCACCGGCCTGGGCGCATTGATCGCGCGCAAAGATGCGCTGGAAAAGCTGCACCGACCATGGTTTGCTGGCGGAACTATCACTGTCGCATCTGTGCAGGGTGACAAGTACTACATGGCCGATGGAGCAGCTGCCTTCGAAGATGGCACGGTGGATTATCTCAATATCCCTGCTGTGGAGATCGGGCTCAAACATATCGAATCCATAGGCTTTGACGCCCTTGAAGAACGCGTTCGCTGCCTGACCGGCTGGCTGCTAGATCATCTGAATCTGATGAAGCACAGCACAGGGATGCCACTTGTGCGCATTTATGGGCCAACAAATACCGAAGCACGTGGCGGCGCGGTGACAGTCAATTTTTACAACAAAAATGGTCACCTGATTGACCACCGTGATATTGAGTATGCTGCCAACGAGGACAATATTTCATTGCGAACAGGCTGTTTCTGCAACCCGGGCGCTGGCGAAATCGCATTAGAAATTTCCAGCCTGGAATTGGCCGCCTGCTTCAACCAACCCGAACACAAAAGTCGTCTGTCTCTGGACGATTTTCGTATGTGCATCGATGGAAAAGCCTCTGGCTCAGTGCGCATTTCAGTTGGCACAGTCACGAATTTTAACGATGTTCAGATCTTTCTAAATTTTGCAAAGACCTTACTCAACTAGCACCGAGTTTTTGAATATATTTATTACCGATTATCAACACACAGACAGCGCCACAAGGAAAACCTTATGGCGCTGTCTGTTATTTGCTCTTGCTTCACAGCCTCCTGGCACAGTGAGGTAGTGGTCCTTCTTCCTTCATAAGATCTGGAGTGGCTGCCTCCATACATTCCTCCGGATCGCAACAAGTGTAGCATACCCGTTTGAGGGCCTGAAAACCAAGCAACTCGACATCCGAAGCAAGAAATTCATCCTTTATCGGTTCCTCTCTCAAGAGATTCGTGCTGAGGTATTTCTTGTTATCATCCGGAAAGACTGTGACAACAGTCGCATCACCCATCTGATCTTGTACCCGTAAAGCACCCAAGAAATTCGCTCCTGAAGAGATGCCCACCCCGAGCCCTAACGAGGCAGCAAGTTTTTGAGCCATCAAAATTGCATCGCCATCATCTACGCTTACCACTTCATCAAGGCTTTCCAAGTCCATAATAGGAGGGATGAATTCATCTGATATGCCTTGGATTCTATGCTTGCCTACTTTGCATCCTGTAGACAAGGTCGGCGAATTGGCTGGCTCCAAGGGATGGATTTTCACAGATGGATACTTCTCTTTGAGAAAACGACCGGTTCCCATAATAGTCCCTCCTGTTCCTACACCGGCAATGAAAGCGTCAGGATACAATGAGCGAAATCTTAACTGCCACCATATCTCGGGTCCGGTTGTCTCATAGTGGGTTTCAGAATTGTCTTCGTTGGAAAATTGCCTGGGGAGGAATGCTTTTTTCGAAGTCTCGGCCAACTCCTCGGCACGTTGAATGCTGCCAAGAAAACCTCCATCCTCTTTACTCACCAAGACAATTTCTGCCCCCAGACTTTTGATGAGGTTTATCCTCTCTGCACTCATCCAGTTTGGCATAAAGATAGTCACCGGATGCCCCAAAGCGCGGCCGATGGCAGAAAAGGCGATGCCTGTATTTCCGCTGGTAGCTTCAATGATGAGGTCTTTTGGTGAAAGCAAACCCCTGGCATAGCCTTGTTTCATAATATGAAGCGCCATCCTGTCCTTAATACTTCCAGTCATATTCAGGTTTTCAGCCTTGGCATAAATCGTTCGCTCTTGCCCCAGAAACGCGAACCTGATGGCCAATAGCGGGGTGTTACCAATCAGGGAAGATAGCTCGCGTATTCGGCGTTGACTGTCATTTCTCGTCATTGATAATCTCCGTCTTTTAAGGTGAAAATCTATATCTGCTAACACGCCTAGCGGTTCTTGAAGGCTACTGTATCGCTTACTGCCTCAATTGCAGCCTGGATATGCTCCTCGGTATTAAAGGGCCCAATTCCAAATCGGACAGAACCATGGATATCGGTCGTCCCAAGTTGGTCGTGCACCAAGGGTGCACAATGAAGACCCGTTCGACAGGCAATGTTATGGTCCACATCAATCAATGTACCAACCTCACCAGCCTCCATACCATCTATGTTAAAGGTCAACACAGCAATGTGGTTAGCAAGGTCATCCAGGCAATAGAGTGTTACACCCGGGATAGCTGCGAGGCCGTCACGAAGCATTTTAGCCAACTTCATTTCTTGTTCATGGACAGCTTCCAAACCTTTTTCAAGGACCCACTTTACACCAGCGTTGAGTCCTGCGATACCCAAGACGTTTCCAGTACCATACTCCATGCGCCAGGGGTATTCGTCCAGGTGCGAGCGGACAGCTGAACGAACACCGGTACCTCCCGCGCGAGTGTGACGGATCTCTAGGTCCTCGCGCACGTAGAGACCACCAATCCCGGTTGGGCCTAGTAACGATTTATGCCCTGTGAAAGCGATTACATCTAGATATTGCTCTTCCATATCTATAGGAATTTTTCCGGCAGATTGGGACGCATCAATGGCAAAAGGGATACCTGCTTCACGGCAGTACTTCCCAATTTCACGAATCGGCTGGACAGTGCCAATAACGTTGGAGGCGTGATTGACGATCACCAGTTTTGTGTTAGGGCGAAACTTCTTCTTTATTTCATCGGGGTCAACAAAACCCTGACTGTCAAATGGAACGTGATCGACCTCAACACCATCTTGTGCCAGGTGGTATAACGGGCGAATCACAGAGTTGTGCTCGATTGTTGTTGTTATTGCATGATCACCGGGTTGGAGCATCCCGAAGATAATCAGGTTAAGGGCATCGGTAGAGTTATAGGAAAAGCAAAGGCGTTCAGGATCTGAACCGTTGAAGAAAGAGGTCAGCAGTTTGCGGGTATCATCAACCACTGCGCCAGTCTCCATACACAGGTCATACCCCGAGCGGCCGGGATTTACCCCAAAATTGCGATAGAAGGTATCCATGTAGGCATACACTTCCTCAGGTTTCGGGAAAGACGTTGCCCCGTTATCTAGATAAATAAAATTTTCCATATAAGCCTCTCTTTTTGTTGAGATTGATCTCCCCTCGAAAAGGGAGTAACAATGCATTCTCGTTAAATAATGTCAGAAATTCAAAACTAAATCAGCTTCCAATCCTTTTGTAATTGGAAAGGATGGCCCGACAAGATTATCTACTTCCTCGATCAAATCATCGGGAGTCATATCGCAGGCCTGGAGGGCCGCATCGCAAACATAAAATTGCACGCCGCTCTTTAGGGCTAGGCGGACAAAATCACTCAAGGGGCGCCCGCCTTCCTTAGCGTACAATGAATCGGCTACCCCTTTTTTGAGCAACTCTGCACTCTGCAAGATGAAACAGATATTGACATTAGCGCCCTTACGCGCCGCCACCTGAGCAAAGAAAAAGGGCGCAGTACAGCGCTCGGGCTCTTCAGTTCCTGTGGTGGCAATCACCAGAATTTGTTTATCCTTTGGATTCATTTTGTGTGTTCTCAAGCCATCTCACGGTGTTTAGAATTCATCTTCCCATTCCAGGTAAGGCTCTGGCAGATCCACCATCGCATTGACGATCAAATCGGCTAACCCGGTGTAGTCAATACCCAGTTTTTCCTTAAGCTCATAGTGTGTAATGGCATCACGCAACGCGCCTTTGCAATTCGAGCAGGCAGCAACAACATATTTATGAATTTCGGGGTCTAGCACATCTTGAAAAACATCAATGCTCTGCTTAATCTTCATGCGGGCGGAGACATTGTTGCGCCAATCGGAAAAGTTGAGGGTATCCATGATGGCAAATCCACCACCACCACCACAACAATAATTGTGCACCCCATGGGGCGTCATTTCACGCAATGATTGTGAGCACACTGCTTCGATGACTTCCCGTTGAGGGCGGACGATGCCCATCAACCTAACAACATTACACGAGTCATGAAGTGTGACGGGGAAATCGTTTCGAGATGGATCGAGTTTAATCATGCCACTTTTAACAATATCGCGCATCAATGGTAGGCAGCTTTCACGCGGAATCTCCGAAAGACTATTTTCATCTGGCAATACACGGTCGGCAGTCACACAGATGGCTTTGTGCGCGTGTCCACATTCCCCAACAATGATCTTTTTCACACCCAATTCTTTTGCAATTTCAACATGCTGTAACGCAACGCGACCTAGCTCAATATCATCAAACCAGACTCCATAATTTACCGCGTCATAGCCAACCAAGTCACTGCTTAGAGTGTAGTTAATCCCTGCTGCGTCAAATAAGATGCTAAAGGCAGCCGGATTCTCAGGCCAGGCCAGGAACTCACCAGCGTTGTGAATTAGCAAATAGTCGACACCCTTTTTATCGACAGGGACTTTGATCTTTTTGCCGGTTTTTTCTTCAATGATCTCTTCGATAAATTCGATCGTGTTCTTGAAGCCTGCTGGAGTCATCCCTGTGGATGAACCCGCTTCGAGATGCTTACGCGTGCCTTTTGACAACAATTCGGCTGGTGCGATGCCCATTTCCTGGCTAAACAGTTTGCGAATCTCGCGTGCAATCAGCGCATTGTCGACTCCGACCGGACAAACCTGTGCACAACGGCGGCAAATATTGCAGCGGTAAGACATCTCTAATAACCGCCAGATAGTCTCAAAGTTCAACTCAACATCCGCGCCGACAAAAGAGCCCAACAATTTGCCAGAAGGTGTGAAATGCTTTTTATACAGTCGCCGAAATACTTCCGACCGATAAGTGGGGCGGTAGATCTCTTGCTTGCCACTTCCCAAATACACGTGGCAGGCATCAGAGCAAGTTTGGCAACCCAGGCAATAATCCATGGATAGTTTGAAAGCCTTGAGAAATGTCCAATTGTTCTGGGGGTCGAACAGTTTCTCCAACCCGCTCATGAATTCTTGAATAAATTTTTCTTTCTCTTCCAAAGTCTCTGGTTTAGGAATGTCGAAGTCCGAAAAGCCATCCAGTGAAAAATCGTAGGTTCCTAACCAGCGATCTTGCGGGCTTCCCAGTGAAGGGAGTTCATCCAATGCATCCAGCGGAATTAAATCTTTTGCATCATAGGAGATCAATTGTTCATCGTCCGAATTGGCTACGTCTCGGATTCGAAGCATCCTTTTAGTCATCGCTCTCCCCCTCGCCCATGGATGCATCCTGAACATCCTCGAGCCATGTTTTACCCTGTCCAATATGTGGAGCAGCCCAATCAACCATGTATGAAAGCTGGCGAAGGATCTGCCCATCCTTCTCAGATCCTTTCACATTGAAGGCATCATCCCAGAGAATTTCGGTAAAGGTGAAATGTTTCATAATGTAATGGATCAGCTTCGATAGCGGCATATAGATGACAAAAGCCTGCAGCGCAAAGAACATCCCGGTGACCGTTGGTGATATGGAAATTGGATCGAAAGTAAACATCCGATTTATGTAGGTTTGATGTTCGGCTAATTGGGGATCCATTGTCCAGGTGGCAAGCCCCAGCCCAAAAATGACCACTAAAAACATCAGGTTGAAGTAATCGATGGAAGTAGTATAAAGTCTCAAATTCGAGTTGGTCACTCGTTTGATGATCAGTGCAATAGACCCAAAAGTTCCCAACAAAAACGCGATCCCACCCATCCAATTGGAAAGCGGGGTTAAGGCAGGCATCACGTTTGACACAACCAAAAGGCCCAGCCACAAGACAAGGATATAAAGACCCCAATGCATGGCCATAGAAAGTGACCATAAACCATAAGG
>CAZCPP010000091.1:0-13271 GCA_964500655.1 uncultured Anaerolineaceae bacterium
GTGCTTATGATGAACTCCAACTGCTCAAAGCCGCGTAACATCAGTTACTTAAATCCATAGATAGCTATCTATTTGAACTAGACAATACAAATAAGGAGACAAAATGACTCAACCAAATATTCACGAAACTGTACGTGAACATTACGCAGAACGTGCACGCAAATCAGATCCGTGCTGCGCACCGGACTCAGCCTCAGGCTGCTGCGACTCAAATAACGCATTCTATCCTGAAGATTTGCTCACGGCACTGCCCGACGATGTAACCAATTTCAGCCTCGGCTGTGGCGACCCAATCACCCTGGCAGAACTAATTCCCGGGCAAACTGTGCTTGATCTCGGCTCTGGAGGCGGTTTGGATTGCTTCCTGGCAGCCAAAAAAGTCGGGGAGAGCGGCCAAGTCATCGGTGTAGATATGACCCCGGAGATGATCGAAAAAGCACGCAAAAATGCTTCGCGTACAGGTTTGAAAAACGTAGAATTCCGTCAGGGTCTGCTCGAAGATCTACCTGTGGAAGACAACAGCATCAATGTGGTTATTTCGAATTGCGTGATCAACCTGTCTCCCGATAAGGAAAAAGTGTTCAACGAAATTTATCGTGTACTAACACCCGGCGGCAAGCTGGCAGTCTCGGATATTATTACTGACGGCCCATTACCGGAAGCGATCAAGCAAAGCATGAGCATGTGGGCTGGTTGCGTTGCCGGAGCAGTTGACGCACAGGACTATATTGGCATGATGGAATCCGCTGGCTTTACAAGTATCACAGTCACGCCGACTTTTTTCGATAAAGAGACTGTTGATGAGGCCATCCAGGAAATTGGTGATCAAATTGACCTAGAGACGGTTTCAAAGGATGAATTGTATAAAACTGTCTATAGCGCAAAAATTACCGCTTATAAACCATAAAAAACGGCTAATTGGAAATGCGATTCAAAGGAAAAGATCAATATGAATCCCTTTTTCTCAGATATTTATGTAGAAATGATACAGTTAGAGCGTGAAAAGGAAATACAGTATATTCTCGATAAGTCGAGGCTACTTAAGGAAGCAAAAATTTTGAACACCCCCTGGCCGAGAATAAATCTAAAAAAGATTCTCCCAATCTTCTACCGAGAAGAGGTTCAACAAGCAGTGGCAGCACCTGCTTCCCTTCAGAATAACATAGATTGTAATGAATCTGGTAATGAATATCAGTGTCAGCCATGCTAATTTTAAACGGTAGCGCCATTGTGATCTACAAAAATAATAGAAAGGAGATCGTGGTCATGAAGACATTCTTTGCTTACGACTCGGATTGCTGTGACAATGATGAGCAAGGCGATTGCAGCGGCGACGAAAACTGCTGCTAACTGATACATCTAATAATAGCGAAAAAGATACCGACGCCTCGATATCTTTTTTATTATCCGTCAAAAAAAAATTCTACATATCACAATAACAAATCGCCCAGAGTATCTGGGAGTTCTGATTAATTACCCATTAATTACAATTCCTATTCGATATAAATCTCTACATGCTCACCGTCTTCATCATCAACAACATCAATGATTTTTCCCGTCACTCCGGAGCGCATGGCATCCATCACATTGGACATATCCACGCCCTCCACTTCGGGGGCAAAATGGGCACCGATTTTCATGCCGGCGTCAACCAACGCTAACGGAATTTGCACGGAAGCCTTGGAGCGTCCGCTGGCGATATCAGTCACACGTATGCGTAAGGTGCGCGGCGCGCCTGGTCTTCCGGGCCTTCCAGGCACCGCTGGATCGAGGCTGTCACGGTTTCCCTCTGCTAAAGTTGCCAACAGCTTAGCTCCTTCATCTGCACTGATTTTCCCATCTTCGATCATTTTTAATATTTTCATACGTTCTTCAACACTTGTCATCTCATACCTCCAAGTACTGCTAGTGCAGCACTACCCGATATAAACCTGGACTTTATCACCTTCTTCATCTTCGTCCACATTAACGATCAGCGGTTCGTCCAGATTTTCTGCGAGTGAAAGCGCCTTTATAATTTCATCTATATTTGAGTTGTCCAATCCACGTATAAAATGTCCAAAATTCCTGAGAATCCAGCCAATAATTCCCAACGGGATCGGAAACCCGAAGGTAATGTGCCGTGGCCACTCACCCTTTGCCTGATCCACATTAACATACAACCAGTGTGAAGTTTTTCCACCTGCCGTAAGAACCAGTAAGAGAAGTCCAATCAAAAGCGGAAGCCAGGCGCAAAAAAACCAGAAACCATAATTCGCATTTTGCACCAGAGCAAACATCCAATACGCCCCTAAAACGATAAAAGCGACTCCTATCCACACCGGGATCATGGCATACCGCTGTGCCCGCGCTTTGACTTCTTCGAATTCCAAATCGGCGTTACTTTCCGAATCCACATTTGTATCTGTTTCAATTACTTCTACTTCATCCTCGACTGGAGTTTCCTTCAATGCCTTGATTAGCGTCATGGCTTCTTCAGGTGAAATTTTTCCATCTTCCACCATCTCTAATATTTTTTTCTCTTCATCAGAAGACATTATTGGCCTCCTTCAAGCGATGAAAGTAATTGCTCTGCTTCATCAGATGTTATCTTATTTTCCGCAAGCATGCGTAAAATTGTCATACGTTCTTCTTCTGATACTGGCTCGCGCTTTGATGCTTTCGTCATTTTATCCAGATCCCAGGTCCATTTCATTTTTGCATTACGCCGACCGGCAATATGTCGCATCTTGCGCTCTGCGCGGCGGGCTGCTCTCTGCGCACGCTGAGACATGTGCTCACCCATCTCACGTCCGAAATTACCCCAATATTCACCAATCTCGCGACCCCAACTACCCCAGTCAAACATCATACCGGCAAAATTCCCGAATTCATCTGCCGATTCAGCCGCATTTGCTCGCGTAGTAACCAACAAGCGAGTACCTGCATTTAAATCGATCTTTGCTCCCCCTTCTCCTAAAATTACAGATTGCGTGCTCGAATCATCCAACTCGACACCCGGAAAATTGACAGAAATCTTTTCGCCGCTCAGGTTCAAAGTTGCATCTGCATCTTCAGGCAGGACGAGCATAATATCATCGCCTGCCACAATAGAATATTCTTGATCTGGTTTCGGATCCAGATGAGCAACAACATCATCATCTACATCAACTTCCAGATTGCCGCCCAAATCACGCACAGCGAGATCATCGGAAATAGAGGTGATGGTGACATCACCATCCACGGCGCGTATGGAGGCATCGCCTCCCACGCTTTTGACATGAACATCCCCCTTCGCACCTCGCAAGTTGAAGTCCGATTCGATCGTTCCTATGGATACCTGTCCGACATCGCGCAAGGCCACATCCCCAGCAATGAAGTCCACATCCAACTGACCATTCAATCCACGTACCGACATATCACCATCTACTTTGACAACATTGACTTTGGCATCTTTAGGCACATTAAGAGATAGACTGTCTGAGCAGGAAATCACAAGGTTGTCTTCATCTTGTTGGCTGGTAAGGCTATCATCATCAGATATTTTAATAAGAATTTCTTCATTTTCCCAACCAACCATATGAACATCATTTTCAACTGATTCAATTTTAATTGTCGGTTCTGCGCCAAGATTAAAACTTTCAGGCATCTTGATTCTCCTCTCCACGTAATAATCGCATTGCGTCATCGGCGTTGATCTTTCCTGCATCTAAATCTTCTAGCACGCTTCGACGCTTCTCGTCATCAATTTCGGGGGTCTCATCTTTGCCGGGCTCAAAGCCCAAAGCGCGGATGACTTCATGCAAGCGATTGCGAATGGTAGGATAAGAAAGGTTGAGTTCATCCTCCATCCGATTTATCTTGCCCTCACAACTCACGAATGTAACAATGAAATCCAGTTGTTCTTGTGTAAGGTTCGCAAAATGTCCAGTCGTGAAACGCCCATCAATGGATGTGTCACATGAAGGGCAATGCAACCGGCTGACTACTAGTTCATTTTGACAAACCGGGCATAGTGTTAGTGCAGGATACATAAGGACCTCCTGTAATAAAGTCGATTAAACAGTTTCATGTGCGGCAATTGGCGGAATCTCACTTCCCTCTCTATCAGTACGCCGATGGAGAGCCAGAAAACCGAAGACTGCCAGCAACCCGATGACGCCAGCAATATACCACAGCCAGCGAGGATCGAAATTATCAATGACGAATCCGGCCAGAATTGGTCCCACCGCGAATGGGAGCCCCCATGAAATTCCAAAAATTGCCATATAGCGTCCGCGCATTTCTTCCGGCGAGAACTTGGCGACCAGTGCCTGCCCCATCGGAGCAACAATCATTTCGCCAATGGTGATGATTACCATCGCCAATACGAATAAGATGTAGACTGAGACAAATCCGTACATGGCAAAACCTATCGCATAAAGCAGTGTCCCGGCGGCCATCATTAAGAGTGGCTTCTGGTTTTCAAGGCGCCGAGTGATGGGGAATTGGAAGAGCACCACCATGGCTGCGTTCAAACTAAGCAGCAAACCATAACCCGCCTCGGGAACGCTGTGTACGTCTCGCAAAAAGACACCCAAGGTAGTATTCATATTCATGTATGTCAAGACCATCAACATCGAAACACCTAAAAATAACATGAATGCCGTATCTCGTAAAACCCGAAGGTAGCCACTGAACGAGCCAGCAACGCTCTCTTGAGGTGCATCCGCACTGGTTTCCGGTTTGGTTTCCGGCAAGAAACGATAAACCAACGCGGCAGTAATCAGGCTGATAACTGCATCCGTTATAAAGAGCGCCAGATAGGATCGAGCTGCCAATAAACCGCCAATTGCAGGCCCAATTACAACCGACAGATTAAATGCCACCCGAAAAATGCCATATCCTTGAGCGCGTTTTTCCTCAGGCAGAATATCTGCGATCATAGCCTGACGGGCGGGGCCAGCTGTCTCTGCCAAGATTCCAACTACAAGCACCATCATAAAAAAGGTTTCATAGGCATTTACCAACCCCATTCCCAGAGTGCTCACAGAAGAAGCGATCAAACCGAATATGATGATGCCTTTGCGACCAAGCCGATCTGTCAGCGCTCCACCGAACATGGACCCGAAAAGACTTGAAACAGAAAAAGCTGCAAACAAGACACCAACCTGGGTCATTCCGATCTCGAATTTTTTTGTTAGGTAAAGCGCAAAAAACGGGAATAACATGGCGCCCCCCACCCGGTCTATAAAGGTGATAACAATCAAGTTCCAGAATGTTCGTGGGTACTCATTGTAGATTTCTTTGATTCTATATAGTTGATTTTGCATTAATGTTCCAATAGATTACAGGTCATAATTCTTGATAATACTAAAAATAATCGGTATGTCACTTCATAGTTTTGAAGTTATTATAACCATTAATTATATTATGTCAATATTGATGTTAATATTATATAGGGCAGCTTTCATTTTCTTGAAAATTATGATATAAACCGAATTTCCCACAAAACAGGAAAATCTGTTCGATAAAAACCTTGACGCAGAACTAATGTTCGTGTATATTTATAGCACAAATGAGCAGTTATGCTCACCCGTGCCGGGTACAGGCAGGAGGTGCAATGTAATGATGGCTAGAAAAAGCAAAGGGCTTAGTGAGCGCCATATTAGCGTTCTGGAGTTTTTGGTAAAGTACCAGGACGAAAACGGTCGCCCACCCTCTATTCGTGAGATTGGCGATGCTGCAAAAATCTCATCCACCTCTGTTGTCAATTACTATCTCGAGCAACTTGAGAAAATGGGCTACATCGAACGGGATGGACGTGTCTCGCGCGGCTTGCGCATGACCGACAAGGTCAGTGAAGTTGTTCAAATGGTTACCGACCTTATGCGCGTCCCAGTCGTTGGACGAATCGTCGCCAGCGAACCAGTTCCAGTACCTAGCTCTGACTTTAATTACTATGACGCCGACACAACCGTTGAAATCGCTGCCTCGCTGCTTCCAGAGCCCGAGAAAAATAAGCAGCTTTTTGCTCTTGAAGTGCAGGGGGACTCGATGATCGATGCAATGGTCAATGAAGGCGACTTTGTCATCATGAAACCGGTCAGCAACAATGCCGAAGTTCGCAATGGAGAAATGGTTGCTGTTTGGCTACCCAGTAAGGACGAAACTACACTTAAATACTTCTACAAAGAAAAAGAAGGCTATCGCCTGCAACCTGCCAATCCGACGATGGATGCAATAATGATTAACAAAGAAGAACCTTTAGAGATAAAGGGCAAGGTTGTCATGGTTATCCGCCAAATGGATACTGTAGCAGTTTGACAAATAAGACAGATAAAAAAATAAGACGGCTAGCGGAGTCGTCTTATTTTTTTATCTAGAGAGTTTACTTGAGTCTAATACGAGGTCGCGTATCAGTGGCCGGCGGTTTATCTAATTTAATCCTACTCTTCGACTTCGAACGCTTCGAGCCACCAAGAAATGTTGAGCTACTTCTGAAGGCCTGCGTAGTGCGGTTGATCAAAAACGGTGCAACCAGAAGGATTACCAAAACAGCCAGGATGTTGCCAAACAACGTCCATGAGTGACTGGAAACCTCGGGCACCACTCCCCCAGGATTGTATTCTTCCGCTACTGAGATACCGATTTTTGAAAGCGACACTGTTAGGTTGCGATTTATACCGTCGCGTAATGTAGCGGGGGAAATATAAGTGATCGCGTATTCGCTCTGCAGAGACTGGCCATATTGATGATAAAGCTTGTTCAAGGTCTGAGCATCTGTGGCAAAAGCGTACTGGCCACCTGCCCTTTCTGATAACGATTTCAATCCGGTTTCGTCCAATCCAGCTTGGCCAACAGCATTGATATCACCAAAACCAATCGCTGATATAGACAATCCGCTTTCCCCAATTCCATTAATTACATCATCTGCCGTATTTCTACTCTGATTATCCATTCCGTCAGTTAGGACGATGATCGCTTTTCGAGCAGTAACATATTCCAGGGCTTTTTCCGCTTCGATCAACGCATCATACATGGCTGTATCACTGCCAGTTTGCAGTCCATCAATGGCATCAATAAGCATCTCAATATCCGATGTGATTGGCTGGACCATATAGACCCTGGTATCATAGGTAATCAATCCGGCCTGATCACCTGTGCGAATATCACTAACATAAGATTTTGCCGCTTCTTTAGCAGCGCCGATTTTATTATTTTTTACCATACTACCAGAAATATCAATGACTAGCATGGTTGTCACAGGAATGCTCTCTCCACCAACTAATTCGCCTCCGCCCCGAATATCCACAGGCTCTACTAATTTTTTTTTTTTAATTATATGGAGTGTTTCTTGATCTACACCAACCGAGTTACCAGTCGAGTCGGCAACCGACACATAAACGGTCACATTCGGGAATTTTGAATTATCGACCTGCGTAATACGTATCTGAGTTTCATCTTGTTGCGCGGATACCAGTGAGAGTGGTTGAAGCCCAATGAACGAGAGCAGGATGAAGTTTAGAATGAAGCGAGACCATTGTTTTGAAAGCATGGTTACCTCTTTTCGTGATACACCAGGTCGGTGTTACCCATACGGATTTTTTGGCCGTTTGTCAAGGATATGCGCTCGATCCGCTTGTTATTGACATAAGTGCCAGCAAGGCTTATATCTTTGAGGGCGAATTGCACACCATTTCCGGTAAGCATTGCATGTTGAGGCGCTATATCCGGGTCTGGTAAGACGATCTCAGATTTAAGCGGAGAACTACCGATAGCAATTGCCGGACCACCTGCTTTCAGGAATTTGTCCAAGATAAATTCAGTTCCTTTGAGCTTACCAGAAGCGACTTCCAGCCAGGCTTTAGAGAGCAATACCACGAACAACGAGATAAACGCGCCAACCCAAGCGCCCAGCAACACCAAACCAGCTGCCTTTCCAGCGAGTGGATCTTGAAGCCAATTATGAGCTGACTCGAGCAGGAATCCACCCATTACGCCTCCAAGAAAACCACCAAGAATACCTTTCCAAATCTGGCTTTTACCTACGATACCTTCGGCCAGACCGATTAAAAGACCAAACACTGCCCAACCGAGAACGCGGCCAAAGATACCTGCACCTACCGATTGGAATAAAAATTCGCTTAATGGAAGACCGATCGCGCCAGCTCCTAATCCTAATAATCCGCTGAACAGACCCGATTTCATGGCCTGCACTGGATTACGAGTCAGTGCGCCTTCTGTCAAGCCAATGAACAATCCCACGCTGAGCCCCACCAAGGCACCGACAACCATTTCGCTCAAGTACAGATTGGCAATGAATGATAAGCCAAGCAGATCACTTATTTGCCAACCAATCAATCCACCCAATGCACCGAGCAGCGCGTAATAGTATGTACGCATTCGTCTACTCATAGGATCAACCTCCTTTAGATCCGTTTTCTACTTGACATAAATTTTGCCAGCGGGTAATGCTACCCCCATTCACTCCGTCCGCTTCATAGAAGCCAAAATAACGAGTTGGGTCCAAATCACCGTCGACTTGACGAATAAAAAATCCACCTAATGATGAATGTGGTTCAACAACAAGTGCTATCTGCCATGGCTCGGGGAAAAAGTTTTTATGTAGCCATGTATCATAATGAGACAAGAAGATTCCCATTCGAGGATGAGTATGATACCAACCTAGAATTCTTTCACCTTTGTAACGTTTTTCAATTTGGTCATGGAGATCTACAAGGCTATCCTGGGTGAATGTCAGATAAACACTCCCCTGACGTGTGTGGCGGGCAGCCAAGGCATGTTTCACAACCACAAACTGATCACCTGTTTCTTCTTCCATACACCATTCACCAACTAACACACCACCCACTTCGACAGTAGCGCTGCACGCATGAACACTCACACGTATATACGCTGCCCGTTCGAGAAAAACTGATACATTTGGCCGAATCTCAACGTGCTCATGCGGAGATTCCCAGCGTAAAGCACTCCTAAGCGGCTTTTCAGCTATGCGGGGTTGCGGAATATTTGGTGGTGCAATTCGGATACCAAGCCCAGACATGTATCTATCAATCCAATCCCTGTTCCCGAGCCGCCATAATAACGAGACGGCTCGGGAACAGGGATGCTACCCCGCAGTTACGTCGGCAGTCATCATCAGCCGATCGCCTTCGGGTATCCCAGCATCTGACAAGGTCTCTTCTTCTTGCAATTCACGGCCTAAGGCTTTGCTGTCCAGTCGATAAGACATCGGGCGTCCATCTGGGCCGGTAACAGGAAGTTCCAGTGAGGTGGTTAATTCAGGGATCAACTCCTTCACCTGTACATCATCAGGCATCTCAGCGTTACGGCTGCCTCCAGATGGAACCACAAGAGTGACGGGGATATCAGACATGGTTTTCTCCTTTCTTTACTAGATGGTTGGCTAACTTTCAGCCATTACGAAAAGTCCGTACATGTACATGCAACGAACCGATTACTTTATATTAATCTTTGGTTTATTCTTTAAAAAGTCCAAAGGCTTGATCTTTACTCGACCGGCAGATTTCTTTTTCTCCGAATCCATCTGAGTAAGCTTTATGTTGGATTTAGCTTTTTTGGGCTCTTCGGGAGTTAACTTCACATTCACTTTCGTTTTATTACTTGAATCTGACGAGCCGAATTTTACACGTTCTGGACGGAGTAACTCACGTTGATCAAGCGGAAAAGCGGAGGGATGTTTTTTGCGATATTCACGTGACCAACGGGCAGCATCCGCATCCCACGGAAAAGGCGGTTTGGTGGGGTCATCATGAAAATTCTTCCACTGGAGCATTTCACCAAGCATCAGCACCAATCGGTCGAGTGAACGACTGGCAGCCCACCAGGCAGCATCAATACAGACACTACCATTCACGTGATTGATATTTGGATGCCAGATCGGAGTCATCCATTTCATGCCTGGCCAGCGATGAGGATATTGGTTGTGCAAATAAATCTCAACCTGATGATGTTCAGCATATTTTGGATTTCCCCGTCGGTCTATTTTCACAATACTCTTACATTTGAAAGTCACAATATAGCGCTCTGGCGGCAGGTTAGGATGCTTAGATGATTCTTTAAAAGAGATCAAATCACTGCGTGCTGCCAATTCGAGCATTAGATCATGATCAGCACGTAGCCGACGCATACGTGGCGTTTCCGCAACTGATCTACTTCCTGCAGTAATGTCTGCTGTTATCATCAAACGATCATTTTCTGGGACGTTTGCTTCAGCCAGGGTCTCAACTTCCCGAAGTTCTCGACCAAGCGCCTTGCTGTCAAGTCGGTAAGCCATGGGCCGCCCATCTGGCCCAACTGTAGGTAGTTGAAGTAAAGAAACAAGTTCTTCCAGCAGGTCACGAACGCTAACATCGTCAGGGATTTCGGCATTACGAATTCCCCCGCTAGGAAGAATCAGAGTGATGTTAAGATCTGGCATAGCTGCTCCTAATTCCTAGTATTTAGGTGTGGTACCTGACATGTACCGGTAACCGCCCAGCAATCGGCATGATGCAAAGATTGACAGACGTTACATTTCTTAACGCCCCGCGGGTCGGTATGCACAACCGGTTCCAGACAATAAGGGCAACGATGTTCTTCAACAAGCGCTAATTGAATATTTTGTCGCTGAGCAGATGAATTCCTATTTCTTTCCTGCCTTGCCGGTTGATTTGTCACCAGCCTTGGTCGGGCATGAACGGATGACCGGCTACTGTTACCAGACCATATAGCAACACTCGAGCGGTTTCTTAATCTTGGCTGTAAAGACCAGCTGCGGGGTTGGCTGATGCGACGAGGCGGGGCATTTACTTCTCGTTGAACAGATTCAGCATATGCTGAATCTGTTTCTCTCGGTACGGGTTGATACCAAGCCCGTAAAGCGGCCAATGATACTGTAATACAAAAAATTAGGTGTGAAAGGTCTTCATAGCTTATATAGCCCCGATATAACGCAAATACATCAATGCCAATCTTCCAATCCGAAAAGTATCCAATAGTAGCCAAACCTACAACAGGCATCACAGATGCGACAATGATCCTTATAAACCAGTTTCGTTTCGGTAACAAAAGTCGAGTTCCAAAACCTGCTACAACCGCCAAGGTACTATCTGCAAAAATGTTAATTAATATCAGCGAAAACCAAAACTCTTTCTGATATAACAACACCAAGGCCAGAGCATAAGCATTGATAAGCAAAACCAACAAGACTAATTTCCGCCCTAGATGCATTGGTTTTCTCTTTCTCGATGATATATTCACAGGGTTCATGGTAGCTACATGTAATGACATTGTCTTTCTACGCCTAACACACCTTTATTTCTTACGAGGAGACTCAAGCAAATCTTTTTTTCGTCCAGTTTCTGAATACCGAATACGATTACCAGGCGATTTCCCGAGCTTCACTAATTTCGATTTTCTGTTCCGAACTTTGTTTTTATCTTCTTTTGATGTGACCTTCTCTTTTGATTTTTCATCTTTAATACGAATCCGATCGCGGGCTGGATTTTTGGGCATATCTAATTGAAGTTCACTATCTTTTAATCGAATGCGCCCTTCAACCTCTTGTGGCTTTGCAGGTTTCTCAAAGTGATTAAAATGTAGCGCGCCGGGTAAATCTCCAGTTAATTCATAAAAACGATATTCCAACCCATTATGGGCACGAAGAATATGCAATGGAGGTATGCCAACATTAGCTAGTGTGCGATGTAGGAAGTTTTCTTCACCTGTTACCATATGTGTGAACTGTGCATCGCGTAACTCCCCGCAGGTTGGGCAATGGCCAGCTTCGAAAGAAATTTCGCTAACCGGTCGCATTACTTCTTCGATTGCGCGGCATTGGGGACATTCCAACGAGGTCACAAGTTCCTGATCAAGTTCGATTACAGCCTCTGATCCAAGATCAGCACGAGCAATTCTGATTAAATCTTCTAGTGTAGCGCGTTCTGCACGAGCTGGTAATTCTGTGATTTCTCCATAAGTCCAATGACTTTCACATTCTTCTCGCGGGTTATAGGCAGTAGTATGCATATCGTTGGTCAACCCATTGAAATGCACGACCTTTCCCGGTTCAATTGGCATGTCATGGATGATCTTTAGTGCCTCTTGCGATTGCATACCTCCAATAATGGAAGCGATCGTTGGGGTTGTGGGTACTTTTCCCAACAAGATGTTCTTACGTGCCAGCAATTGGCACGAGTAACGTAAGGACAGATCGCGCAATGCTTGTTCTGTTAGAGTACATTCATAGCAAGCTCCTTGACCCGGCACAAAGACTCTCATCATTCCGAGTAATTCCTGGATTGCGCCATCTACCCAAGGTTTGTCCATCCAGTAACAAAAGCGGTTGACAGCCAGGCGAGCTTCACGATTATCAAGACAACCAATTATTGCGTCCATTCGTCGGATGATCCCCAGCCCAAGACCAGTAATTACATCTGCATAGAGATATTGAATTCGGATCTGGGGATTGATCGACTTGGCTCTTGCTGCAACAATTTCTGCTTTGCCACGATTATTGTCCGTTTCGCGGAAGAGCACCGAGCGGCTTAGGTTAGCCGCCTCGATATTATCAAAATCAATAACAAAAATATGGCCCACTCCCATTAAAGCCAGATTCTTAATTACTTCATTTCCTAATGCTCCCGCTCCAACAACTAAAACCTTAGCTTGCTGGACCTTCTCGCGTTCCCACCAGGAGATAAAATCGAAAGTGCCCAGGCGATCCTGTTGTAGATTGGGGATATGCAAAGGTTTCTCCGGGCTGACCGGTACCCGCCGAGGCCTTGTGAGTGGCTCGTCTGCAGCCGGTTGAGAATCCTGAGTTGCATCTCCAGCCAATTCTTTTGCCTGGGTAATATTCGTTTCATCAATTGTCTTTGCAAACCAGCCAACATTTGGTCGCGATTCGATTAGGTTGTTTTCCTCGAGAGCTTTAAGAGCCTCTCGCACCGTCGTTCGGCTAACCCCCAATTGATTTATCAATTCACGCTCGGGAGGTAATTGGGCGCCAGGTGACAAACTACCATCCAGGAGTGAACCAGCCAACTTACTCGCTGCAGCTTCTGATAAGGTTTTGTGTGGAATCGGATTAATTTTCATGGAAATCCATTGGTATTGTGGTCAGACCAAAGATACCACCAGTATAAAGCTTTCGAAATCAAAATCAATGGATTGTATTGGTAAGAAAGTCCTATTCCCCCTTTAGTACGAAAGTACTATTTCCTTCTTGAAACAAAAAGGGGCTGTCCCAAAAGGCAGCCCCTTATTGGATTAAGATCTGAACTGGT
>CAZCPP010000092.1:0-12985 GCA_964500655.1 uncultured Anaerolineaceae bacterium
TAACGTCAATTTCGGTCAAACAACCAGTTGATAATTTGATCCTGTCGAACAGTGTGCGGGGTGCAACGGTCGGATTGACCAAGTCGCTGGCGATTGAACTCGGTAAGGAAAACATTCGCTTCAACTCCATCCTTCCAGGGTGGACGGAAACAGAACGGGTGGCAGAGTTGATGACCGCCCGGGCAGCGGCAAACAAGTCAACTGTTGAGGAGGAAATGAAAAAACAAATGGCAGCTTGCCCGCTGGGTAGGATGGGAAGTCCCGAAGAGTTTGCAAATGCAGCTGTCTTCTTATTATCGCCTGCGGCTTCATATATAACTGGCGTGATGCTGAATGTTGATGGAGGCATGTACAAAGGAACACTCTAACAGTAATTAGTCAACCTCGATATAAATCTTGTGAAGATTTAAAATCTTCGCAAGGTTTTACAGATTCAGGTACAATCTGTGTTCATTTATATTTAGGAGGTACTCAATGACTGAATGTTTGAACTGCAAAGCTAACGAAAATGAAAAACCCCTCTTATCTATGAAATATCTTGGGAATGAAATTTTTATATGCCCGCAATGTTTACCGGTGTTGATCCACAAACCTGCCAATCTGGCCGAGAAGCTGCCGGGAGCGGAGATTTTTGGCGACGCGGCGCATCATCACTAGTTGATAAATAATTGAACCGCGAAGAACGCAAAGCTCGATAAGATTAATATATTTTGCGTTCTCACGGTAATGATCTCAAGGACAAGTGTAGTGCACCATGCGGTAAACATAAAAAGTAATTTCTAAACCACTCTTAATCGAATCTTCATAAGTCTCTCCCATATGAAAAAAATCTCTTTTCTGGCGCGCACCTCAATACTGATTGGGTTATTCTTCGGCCTCGATAAGGTGTTGGCTTTTGTGCGCACCGGCATTATCTCACGCCAGTTCCGCGACTCTATCGATCTTCTCGATACATTCAACGCAGCCAACAACCTGCCGGATGTGTTATTCGCGCTCATCTCTGGTGGTGCACTGGGATTGGCCTTTGTTCCATTACTTAGCGAATTCCTGAACCATAAAGGCCGCTCAGCCGCTTGGGATTTGTTCTCTCGCGTCGCTAACCTGGCCTTCACGGTAACGGCTATAGCAGCCATTATTATCACAATTTTCGCGCAACAAATTGTGGATGCTGAGATTGGTATTGCCCCTGGTTTTGGGCTTGAACAACGTCAATTGATGGCCGAGCTGATGCGCTTGAACCTGATCGCCACCCTCATTTTTTCAATCAGTGGTTTGGTCATGGCCAGCCTGCATGCCAACCAACATTTCATCCTTCCAGCTATGGCTCCAACCTTGTACAACGTCGGGCAAATCATAGGTGCACTATTTTTCGTGCCACGCTATGGCATTCACGGGCTGGTATATGGCGTCATTCTGGGTGCGGCCATGCACCTGCTCATTCAGGTCCCGGCGCTAGCCAAATACGGCTTTCGTTGGACCCCAGCCCTCGATTTGCGTGATACCGGTCTGTTAACCGCACTTAAGTTAATGGGGCCGCGTTTGCTGACCATGCTCGGTATCCAGGCGATCGTGATTGCCCGCGACAATCTAGCTTCACGCACTGGGCAGGTCGGTGCAGTTACATCGTTGACTTATGGCTGGATGATTATGCAGGTACCCGAAACTTTGATCGGGACGGCTATGGCGACCGCCATGCTTCCAACCCTTTCGGAACTCGCTTCAAATCAGGACTGGACCAGCTTCCGTGAAACAGTTGAAAAGGCACTCCGGGTCTTGATCTCGCTAACCCTGCCCATTGCAGCTGTGATTGCAGCTGGCATTCATCCATTAGTACGCGCTGTATTTGGATTCGACGAAGTTAGTACCACCCTCCTGACCTGGACAGCGCGCGTCTACCTGTTAACGCTGGCTGGCTATGCCATACAAGAAACAATGGTACGAGTTTTCTATGCCCGGCAAGAAACTTGGACACCTTTTTTCAGTATCCTGCGTCGATTAGGCGTATACCTTGTCATCGGGATCGTGGCTGTTCTGTACTTCCCTCATGTTGGCGCGCCTGCCATCGCTTTTGCTGAAACAGCTGCCACTGTGGAAGCAGTGATCCTGTTCATCTGGCTCAACAGGAGGTTACCTGAAAAAGTCCATGTTGGCAGCGCTCTCATAAAGGGGCTGGTCGCCAGTCTCCTCGGAGCCTCAGCAGCTTATACCTTGGCCCTGATGCTGCCCGGAGGAGCCACCATCACAGCCTTGATTGGGATCGTCATCGGGGGTTCGATCGCAATCCCGATCATCTGGAAGGAAGTCCGCTTACTGTTCAATCTGTAACCCCCTGCGGTATAATTCGCGCCATGTCAGAACCAACTGGAAACACCCAGCCCGTCAGGGCAACACAACCTGTGGATACACAAAATCCTGGTACTACACAGGAAATGAAAACAAATAAGAAAAAACCAACTCGATTATTAGGCTTGCTCCTGAATATCCTGATCTTCCTGCTCATCATCGGGCTTGGAATCTTCGGAGGATATCAGAGTGGTATAGGTATTCGTAAAAACGCGCAAGAATCATTGGTCAACCAACAATTGAGTGACCAGTTCTCGCGTGCTATCGTAGACATTCAATTTGGCAATTACGAAGCTGCCAAGACGCGCCTTGAGTACATCATCGGGATTAACCCGTCCTACCCCGGCGTAATGGAGAAACTGACCGAGGTGATGGTCCTTTCAACGATCCCGACTGTTACACCGGTTGTATCTCCCACACCTGAATTGGTTATGGATGAGACCAATTATGAGGGTCTGTTTGCCCAGGCACAACAACTGACTGCCGCCGGGCAGTGGCAAAATGCAATGATTGTGTTGAGTTTTATTCGCAAGAATGACGTAACCTATCGCACTGTTCAGGTAGACGGAATGTTTTACTTTGCTTTGCACAACCTGGGCGTAGATTTTATCAAAGGCGGCAACCTGGAAGGCGGGATTTACGAACTTACGCTGGCAGAGCGTTTTGCCCCCCTCGACAATACTGCACATATCCTGCGGGATAACGCACGTGCCTACATTAACGCCTCCAGTTTCTGGGAACTGGACTGGAAGCGAGCTGCGGAAGGTTTCTATTACTTGAACGGCTCAGGCATCTGGGATGGCACCATGACTGGCACCGAGCGCTACCGAATTTCTGCTATGCGGTATGGTGACCAGCTCTTTGCAGAACAACGCTACTGTGACGCTTATGAACAATACCAGGGGGCGCAATCCGCTGGGTTGTTGGATGATGTTGCTGCCAGAAATGCGAATGAGGCTAATTCCATCTGCTATCCGCCAACGGCTACAGCTGTCCCAACAACTGTTTCTACGCAACCCCCACCAGCAACAACACCACCACCAGTAGCAACAGATACCCCAACACCACCACCACCTTAGAATCCCTATGCTCGAATCCCCGCCAACCTGGGCGCTAGCCCTAGTTTTTTGGTTGCACATGCTGGCAACCGTCGCATGGCTAGGTGGGCTAGCTGCAATTGCTATTCTGGTCCTGCCAGCTGCTAAGCGCGTGCTTGAACCTACCGATCAGTTAGCCTTCATCGCAGCCATGCAGCGGCGTCTGGAACCGCTAGCCTGGTTCAGTCTTGCGATCTTGATCCTAACGGGTTTGTTTCAGCTAAGCGTCAACCCACATTATGACGGTTTTCTGTCTACAAGCGGGGATTGGTCGCTGGCAATCTTGTCCAAACATATCTTGGTCGTCTTGATGATTGTTGTCAGTGCGATCCAAACCTGGGAAGTATTACCAGCTATCCGGCGTGGATTGATGCGTATCGAAAAAGGTCAGGCGGATGATGCGGAAGTAATAAGGTTGCAAAAGCAGGAAACCATGCTGCTGCGGCTGAACATTGGTTTGTCTATTTTAATTTTAGCAGCGACAGCTTTCGCCAGAGCATCATGAACAATAAATTCTTACCGATTGTTTTTCTATAGCTTAGCGAGGGATTTGATAAAAAGTGAAGGGCTCGTCGGGATAATAATGATACAGTTGCCGCTCCGGAAAACCATCATAAAAATCAGCAATGACCGCATCTCTACGATTTAAAACAAAGATAAAGGGGGAGGTCAATTGCGCATTCTGCAATTCAAGTAGGCCACCATATTCTGTCCACTCTTTTTGTTGGTGAACAACGATTATGGCCGGTATCAAATTTTGTGCCTCCACTGTATAGAACGGCTCCAACATAGCACGATTGATGTTGTACATTCCATGCATCTCCCACAAACGATCTGGTAAGTAAGCAAACAGGTTGTAGCCCACTAAAATTGTCAGGGCCATGCAGGCTAAAATCTTTCGAATCATCAAGCCATTCCCTGCTAACCAGAAAATACCTACCGCGCTCAGAATAGTCAAAGCCAGCATACCTTCATAATAATAGCGCGGACCATACTGCCAGGAACCAATCCAATATGGGATGTAGGCCAATAACAATGCCGGGAAGATACCTGTCACCAGCCAAGCCGATAATTTATTGCGCAAAGCCCATAACCCAAAAGGTAAGAATATCCACCACAAGTTTTCCCAACCGAATACATCTCCACGTGTACCCCGGGGTGACCATAGGCTGTATTCGATAATGTACATGGCATGATCCATGGTGTGACCGTCTCCCCATCGCCCATAGCCTTCGCCAAAACCATATTTATCATACTTCCACCACAATGTATATGGATTGAGCAGCGGATCACCCGTCACGGCAAATTGCCAGGCAAACAATAGCCCACCAGCGAATGCGGCCAGCAAGCCTATTGTCAGCAAGCACATGCGCGTGGATTTGTCACCTCGCGCAAGCAAAAATATTCCGTGGATAAAAAATGGCAGCGCTACGCCAACAGCATTCATCGGGCGCGTCAGCACCAGGACCCCGAGGCTGAGTCCTGCTACGAGGATAAGCATCCAACGAGGAACTGGTTTATACAAGAACGATATACTATTCGTGCCGCCTTTTCTGGTTTGGCGAACAGTATGTCCGTTGTATTTGAAAATATCCAACCAGGCAAGGACAAAACCCAACGTCAATACCAAGGACCAGGCATGCGAAAGTGAAGATCCAGAGAGTAGCCAGAACATCGGCGAGGTCAACATCAAAAAGATGGTCAGCAGGCCAATCGGTCCGCTTGTGATGCGTTTGGCAAGTAAGTACAGTAGCCAGATTCCCAGTCCCGCCAAAATCGGGTTGATCCAGTCTTCCAATCCGGTTTCAAAACCAAGAGCTAACACCGCCGGCCAACCCGGCGGATATTTACCAAAACGGACACCGTTATGATCGATCACAAAGGGCGTCATAAAGCTTTTTGGATTCGGGGGCGAAGGCAACACCAGATCACCGCTGGCGATAGCTTGCGCTTGCCAGACATAGGCCATTTCGTCTTCGAAGTGCGCCATGCGCTCGTAGACACGGTCAGCAACGATGTAGGTTGCAAGTACGGTTGCAAGTGCAATTAGAAGCGCTAGCCTATCGGTTATGTTTGTGAAACGGGAACGCACAATTAAACCTTAAGTTTTGTCAATATTTGTAAGAGTTCTTCGTGCAGATGGCCATTGGAGGCTAGAACACCACGATTATTAATCAGTTTACGCCCCTGTGTGAAATCGAGAGATTTGCCATCCAGGTCGGTGATGCGTCCACCGGCTTCTTCGAGTATCAATGCACCCGCAGCCTGATCCCAGATTCTTTCACGGTAATCGGGCATTTTCGGAGAAAGCAATCTTAAGATTACTTCACCCCCGCCAGCTGCCAAAACTGCGTACTTGGCCTGGCTGTCCATGCGCACAGGTTCAACCTGTACGCCAAGAGAATCAGCAATTTGATCGATCAATCCCACGTCGGTATGACCAGATTCAAAAGAACGCATCAAGCGCGCCTGTGATCCATTTGCCCGATCTGAGACATTTAGTTTTCGCCACTCATTGTCATCATCGGCCAAGCTAGAGACCCAGGTTCCTTGTCCACGGGCAGCAAGGAGAATAGATCCAGGTCCGTCGGTATCGGGGGTGGATGCATCCGTAAGGTTAGGGCAGCCGAGCGCGCCAATTTCTATTTTTCCATCACTCACCAGTGCTAACGCCACAGCATATTGGTCGCCCCGTAGATAGCCCTTCGTGCCGTCAATCGGGTCGAGCACCCAGAACCGCTTGCTTGCATCAGCGCCTCCAAAATCAATCCAATCACAAACCAACCCTTCTGTTAAATCTGGCAGCACTCTCTTAACGTAGCCTGTAACTTTCTCCAGCAGAACAGCGCCATCTGGGGTTCGTAAGGCTGTAGAAGTCTCTTCTGCCACCAATGGAATATCTGGAAAGGCAGTGGAGAGCATGTACCCAATTAGCGCTTGTGATGTAAAATCTGCCATCGTAACCGGAGACTTATCTCCCTTGGTCAGAGATGAAACAGCCGTTTCGCGGTGGATAACACGCATAAGGCGGGCTGCCTTTCGAACCGCCTCGAGTGTTAAACGTATTTGTGGATCAGAAAGTTCGATCATTTTGTTAAGAGCCTCGATTATTATTAGGTTTAAAAAAAATAAGCGCAAGGATTATAGCATCCTTGCGCTCTAATTGTTCTGAAAGAGTGCCTACAGGCTGCGGCTACTACCCATATTCGGCATGATCCACTCATCCTGATAATGCTCGTGAAGCATTTGGTAATAAACCAAAGCCTCTTTATTTTGCAGGTCGTAATCCCACTCGCCCTTTAGACGTTCTTTCTCGTGTTTGAAATCAGCATCAGAAACCTTCTCTTCTGCGCGCTCGGCCAAGATATCAGATGAACCAGCGCCCTTGGAAAACTTCATCTTGGGGCGATACACGATTTCATCCGGTAGTAAACCCTCATAAGCACGGCGGAGCAAATCCTTAGCCGGGCGATCGTCTGTTTGCAACTTCCACTCTGGCGGTAGACTAAGCGCTAGTGAAACTGAATCCACATCCAGGAATGGGACTCTCGCTTCAAGTCCATGCGCCATAGACATGCGGTCACCACGCTGTAAGTTGGTGTTATGCAACGATTCTGTGATATTGACTAATTCTTCCTGCAAATCACCTGCCGTGTCGTATCTCTGCAAGTAAGAATAACCAGCATACAGTTCGTCTGCGCCCTCACCGGTCAACATGACCTTGACGTGGTCCGAAGCCATGCGCGCTAGCATAAAGTTAGGGATGGCACTGCGCACAAGTGCCGGGTCAAATGACTCCAGATAATAAACAACGTCAGGCAACACGTCGAGCATATCCCGTTCGGTGTAGATATATTCGTAATGCTGCGTGTCTAGTTCATCAGCCACTAGCTGTGCGGCTTCTAAATCTTCACCACCCTCCACTCCTACCACAAACGAATGAATACCTGGCGTGTCCTGGCTGGCGATCATCGATATAATGCTGCTATCTAATCCACCGCTAAGGCTTACACCCACCGGTACATCTGACATCATTCGCTTTTGAACAGCATCCTGCAATGAATTGCGGATGGCATGTAAAGCATCATCCTCACTCTGTACATCAGGCAATTCATCTTGAAGGGAATCCGCTACCGTGTAATATTGCTGCCAGCCCCGCTTGCTATGGAACCAGTGACCAGCCGGGAATTCCTGGACATCATCTGTTACCAGCGCCAGGGCTTTAACTTCGGATGCAAAATGCATGTCCCCATCCCTGTTCCCGAAATAGAGCGGTTTTATACCCAATGGATCACGCGCCAGGAATAATTCATCTTGCCACGAAATTGCAAAAGCAAACATGCCATTCAGAATTTCGACGAATGCTGGTCCCAAATGTTGATATAGTCGTAGCACGGTTTCAGTATCGGTATGCATTTTAAACTGTTGCCCCTTCAAGCGCGTATGGCGTAAATCCATGTGATTATAGATCTCACCATTAAAAGCAATCCAGGCATCACTGAGTTGTAAAGGTTGATGGCCTCGATCCACATCCACAATGGCTAGGCGTGTATGTCCCAGCGTGGCCGTCTCGGTCGGTATTACACCGTCACCATCAGGGCCGCGATGCTTCATTTGCATCACCATTTGATTGACGTCCATCTGCGAATTGCTTTGATAGGCTCCTGCAATTCCACACATTGGTTGGTACCTCCTTTATATTACAATTACCGCCGTACTCCCCCTTTTTTCCCAGCACGACTTATAACCTGCTCTGGGCAGACAAACGGTGTGAAGTTGAAAAAACCTTCACACCGTGGCAACTTTCTATTTTAACAACGCCGGTAATTCCACCACATCGGATTTTTTTCCACCGGGACAGCGGTTAAATCGTAAGCCATCGCCCCCGTAATACGGACCGGCACGATCTGACATAGGTTGAGCTTGCCCTCTACAAATACAAGACCGTCTATCTCGGGCGCATCCCGATAACTTCTACCGACAGAAATACCGTTATCGACTCCTTCTACTAAAACTTCAAAATTTTTGCCTACGTATGACTGATTGATCTGTAACGAGATGCTCTGTTGCAACTCCATCAGACGCTCGAAACGTTCCTTTTTTAAAGAAGCAGGCACAGGGTCGCCAAGAGATGCGGAGGTTGTCCCTTCCTCGAACGAAAATTGGAAGGTTCCTACTCGATCAAATCGGATTTCCTCTACAAAATCGACAAGCGCCTGAAATTCCTCATCCGTTTCGCCAGGAAAACCAACAATGAAGGTGGTTCGAATGGACAGATTCGAGATGGCAGATCTCATTTTGCCAAGCGTCTTATGAACCCAGGCAATGTTGGAAGGGCGCTTCATGCGAGAAAGTGTTTTGGGATGTGCATGTTGAAGAGGAATATCAAGATATGGCAAGATTTGTTTCTGGCTGGCCATTATATTAATCATGCGATCGGTTACATAGCCTGGGTAAGCATACATGATCCGAATCCAGTCCATATCAGGGACGGTTTCGGTTAGTTGTTCAAGCAGGCTTGCAAGACCATCTTTCATCCCCAGATCGTGACCATAATCGGTCGTATCTTGGGCAATTAATATCAGCTCACGCACGCCCAAATCGCGCAGTTTACGTGCTTCAGTAAGAATGGTTTCAACCGGACGGCTGACTGCTGTTCCTTTGATGAGCGGAATGGCACAGAATGCACACGGACGGCGACATCCATCAGCCACTTTGAGATAAGCGCTGGCTCCAGCCACGCTGGCGCGTAGAGTATCTTGTTCGTCTATACCAACAGTATCATTATCACTTGGCAAGTGATAAAGCGGCTCAGGATGCAGATCTTTGCGTAACTCGCGCACAACCTGCACGATATCCATCCAGCGACGGGTACCCAATACACCATCCACACCGGGCACCTTTTGAGCCACTTCAGCACCATAGCGTTGGGTAAGGCAACCGGCTGCAATCAGAATTTGTCCGCTTTGCTTATTCTCGGCCAACTCTTGCAGAACTTCAAAGGACTCATCCTTTGCTGGGCCGATAAAGCCACATGTGTTAACGATGAGCACATTTGCTTCTTTAGGGCTTTCGGTACCCTGAAAGCCATCACGCGTAAGCAACTGAGCCATCGAATCTGAGTCAACTGTATTTTTTGCACAACCAAGGGAAACAAGGTGATAAAAAAGTATATTTGTCATTATTACCGATAATTTTAATAAAGAAGTAAACTATTGCAATTCATCCACGGGCAGTGCGGTAGGCGTAGGAGAAGGTGTTACCGAAGGTGTCGGTGAGATGAAGGGCGTATTGGTTGGTGTCGGCGGGATAACGGGCGTAGGCACTAAAACTTCTTCGGCCGTGTAAACGTAATTCGCAATTTGCCCAAAGCCACCTAGCAAACCCAAGTTTCTCTGGTTATAAACCACACGTAATGCTGCCCCGTTCCCGGCTAAGATCTCAATACTTTGTTCAGCATCAAATGGATAGGCATTTCCTGGGATTGTACGACCATCAAATGCAACTTCCCCATCAATCATCACGCGCAGGTACGTTCGTTCAACAGCCACGATATTAAGCTGCACATTTACCGTAATATCTAAAGTTGGAATTTCAAGTGTCCCCTCCGGGAGATCAGGAATAGGCGTATCTTCTGCAGGGATCAGTGTCACCTCTGCCTCGACTGCCTCGACCGGTGTACCGATCAACGCTTCTGAGATAGAGGGACTGGTTGCTTCAACTTGCACATCTGCCCCTTGCTCAGATTGTAAGTCAAGGACTCTTGAAATCGCCCATACAGAAAATACAACCAATAAAGATGCCATACCAATACCAAACACCAAATCACCTGCAATGAAGCTGCGCAGAGTGGGAACACTCTCTGGTATGTTGGGTTGTTCTCGCGTACGAGCTGGTTTTTCAGGATACCGCTCTTTATGTTGAGCTTGGAGCGCATCTGCGAATTGTAATAATAAATTATCTGAATCCAAATCCAAGAAATTAGCGTAACCAGAAAGCATGCCGCGGGCTTGAACGGGGGAAGACATTTTATTAAAGCTTCCTTTTTCTAGTGCATCTAAATACTGGACACGCATACGTGTATGGCGTTCAATTTCTTCCAAGGTCAGGCTGAGCATCTCGCGTCGCTGACGAAGTTGCAGGCCAATGTTGTTGTTGATTTCCTGTGACGACAGTGCTGGTTTAGCTGGAAGGTCAGCGTCAAATTCAGGTAGCGTCCCAGCTTCGCTTATCTCTTCTATCGCAAGCGAACGATCCGTTTTCTGGCGTGTAATACGAATATTGGCCCAACTTAAAAATAATGATAATAAGTTTAGGCGGGGCTTAATTTCTGATTCTTCTACACCCGCTTCTTCCTCGTTCCGTTCGCTTGCATCTCCTTCGGAGGCAATCTCTGTTTCAGGAATTGCCTCTTGTTCTCGATAAGACACAGATTCAGAGTCTGTTTGAGTAGCGGACGCATCATCCAGGTCCCCTACCTCCTGCTTTGTACGTCTCAACCATGTCTGCCAGAATGGTTCAGGGGAAGTTTCTTTTCCGGCTTCTAAATCAGATTGTTTAGATTCTGATAAAGATGTTTCCTGATCTGCCTCAAAAACAATTTCCTGCTCGGTTTCTGGCTCATGCGGTTCAGCCCGCAACTCTTCGATCATCTGGTCGAGATCAAGTCCAAGATATTGGGCATAATTACGCAAAAATCCTCGCGCTTGTACGGGCGAAGGCATGGCTGAAAAATCATCCGCTTCGAGGGCTTTCAAAGATTGCATACGAATATGCGTAGCCTCTGCCACTTTTTCAAGTGTCAGATGACGATACTCACGTGCTTTTTTGAGCCTCTGGCCAATTGTTTCTGTCATGCTATATATTATTTTACTGCTAATTGTATTCAGTCTCTGAACTTGCTTGTTTCGTAAAGCAAAAAATAATGGAGAGGGTACAAATCCTTACACAGAAGCTTGTAACAAAACATCACCGGCTCCCCACAGCGGGAATGAACCGGTGATTGTATTTTACTTGGGTTGGATATTATTTTTTATCTTCTTCAGGTGCTTCATCCACCGTGGTTTCTTCGCTTTCGCTTGCCTGAGCTTCCTTCTCGGCGGGTACCTCTTCAGTTTTTACTTCGGCTACAACAGGAGCTTCTTCAACAGTTCCTTCAACGACTGGGGCGTCTTCTTCTTTGGATTGTTGCGCAACTTCGCCTTCCTCCATAGCCTCACCCTCTCGATGGACGATGATTGTTATTTCAGGAACCAGGTCCATAGTCAGGCGGACATTTGCGCTGAACTCGCCCAACATACGAATAGGCTGCATATCGATCTGATGGCGCTTGACCTCGAAGCGGGTTTGTTCCTGTAAAGCATCTGCCACCATTTGTGTAGTAATCGAGCCATACAACTTATCGGTTTCGCCGGCTCTGGCAGAGAAAGTTAACACTGTGCCAGCGATATCATCTGATAAATCCTGGAGTTCTTTGTTCAAGTCAGTACGGCGAATTTCAGCCTGCGATCGAATGCGCTCAACTTGTTTCATCGCACCTGGCGTAGCGAGCACAGCCAATTTCTGCGGGAGTAGGAAGTTGCGCCCATAGCCATCAGCAACCTTCTTCACATCACCTGCACGGCCCAATTTGTAAACGTCCTTAATCAGCATTACTTTCATTTTCTTCAAGCCCTTTCTGGCAATATTTTCACCACTTAATGCGGCAAGATTTGAGCGAAGGGTACAACGCTCGGCGGCGAATTGTACCAGAGGCTTTTATTCTTGCCAACCTTCACAACAAAGGGTAAGATAAGATCGTGAAACACTTTCCCATCGATCTGCGTCGCGTTTTTCTCATTGCAGGGGTACTGTTCCTCGCTCTTGTCATTGTGGAATTTAACTCTCGATTAGAAGAGCTAAATCGCCTAAACCGACAGGTCAAGATCGTTCGCGCAGAGGCTACTCAAGCCTCAGAGACAAAAGTCGCAATGGAAACCCAGGTTTCCATTGCGGGATCTGATCAGATCGTTGAAGAACAGGCGCGCAGTGAAGGTCATATGATTCAGGATGGGGATCATCCAGTGATTATATTGGGGGATGAAGAAACGACTCTACCGGAAAGCCCCGAACCAATCTCCATCCCTACCCCCAAACCAAATTGGCAAAAATGGTGGGATCTGTACTTTGGCGAGGAATGAATCGCCTACCCTTATTTCCAGATACAACCAAAGTTGAAAACGATACCCTTACCATCGCAGGTCAGGATCTAACATCTTTAGCGGATATATACGGAACTCCGCTCTACCTGTATGACCAAGCAACAATAGACAACGCTATCCTCGACTATAAGCGTTGTCTCGCTTCCTTTATATCCCGGATCTGCTTCTGTTACCTATGCCGGGAAAGCTTACTTATGTACTGCAATTGCGCAATGGACACAACGTCACAACTTGTGGCTGGACTGCACTGGAGAAGGGGAGATTGTTATTGCAAAGGCGGGGAATGTTTCATCGAAGTAAATGAAACAATAGACATAGTGAAAAGATAGTGCATCATAAGGGTCA
>CAZCPP010000093.1:0-12701 GCA_964500655.1 uncultured Anaerolineaceae bacterium
GTAGCAGCTATAAAAACTGATCCCACAGCTAATAGAAGGATGCCTACAATTTTTTTCATAATTTTAGGTCGATATTCTTGATTGTTTTGATCTGTCATCTTGCAGTCACTCCATTTAAGAACGCGTATTACTGACTACATTAATAGCATTAAATAGAGAGATTTTCTACCTTCTCTGGTATGGTTTTCTTGATTTGTGGTTGTTATATTGGGGGACTTTCCTCACCGCCGATGAGTGTAACGAGAGCGCTAATACACGAGGATAAAAAAACGGTACCAATTACTTTGGTAACTTAGCTACGGTTTTGGATTTCTTTTCCTGGTTTTCTAATATCTCTTTGACAGCTTCATTCAAATCGGTAAGTTTTCCACGTTCGATCACTACCCTTCAATGTTAATAGTATCTGTGGTTACATGTCAAAAATACCACGCACGTGGTAATAGGTATCTTGTGTGATAAGGATTTCTCCTACGGGTGCAGCTTCTTGTATCCGTGATGCGAGGTTTACTGTATCACCTGTGGCAATGAATTCACCTGGCCTGACTTCCCCCGACAAGACCGGGCCGGTGTTGATGCCAATGTGCATTTCCAAAGAGATATTTCATTGTTTCCGAAACTTAGTCAGTTTATCTTGGATGTCTATTGCTGCGCGGATAGCGCGTTCTGGGTCATCTTCACGGGTTTTGGTCCTGCCCCACAATGCCATCACTGCATCGCCAATGTGTTTGTCAATCGCACCCCCTTGAGCTAAAATTGCATTGTCAATACTCTCCCATAAGGCACTCAAAGTTTCGGTTACAACTTCAGCGTCCAGGGTCTCAGAAATGTTGGTAAAACCTGAGATGTCTGCAAAAAGCACGGTTACTTGTTTCCGTTGTGTAGAAATATTTTTTGCCTTTAGCACTGCTAGTTTTTCTCGCATTGGTGCTAGAGCAGTATCTACAACAGCATCTCCCAGAATGGAGCGCTGAGCTTCAAGTGCAGCTATTGTTTGCTCAATTTTTTTGGTTTCAGTCATCTCGGGTTTCGTAGTAAATAAAATCTTGGTTTTACTATACAAGAATTGCCCATCATACACAATTGGGATAAGAATACAAAAAGAAATAGCTTTTCTTACCCTGTAACTTTTTTACTTACATCTGCATCTGATACAATGAAAACAGTAATAATAGTACTGTGAATATCGTCTTTTAAATTGATCAAATTATTCTAAAAGAGGAACAAAATGTTCAATCTTGGAAATGTTTCTACGCCATCAAAAGAATCTGATGAAAAGGGAAGACATGTGAAAGTTCTTGTGATTGGATCAGGACCGGCAGGTTATGCCGCTGCCCTGTATGCGGCAAGAGCTGAGTTGGAACCAGTAGTACTAACTGGGATGCAATTGGGTGGCCAGGCTGCGTTGACTTATACGATCGAAAATTACCCGGGTTTTCCTGAGGGTGTAGGAGGATCGGAATTAGGTGAGTTGTTTCAAAAGCAAGCAGAACATTTTGGTGCCACCACAGAATTTGATACCGCAAATGCAGTAGATTTTTCACAGCGTCCCTTCAAGGTGGTAACTGACAACGGCGAATACTTGGCTGATTCAGTGATTGTCAGCACAGGAGCCAGCCCAAATCATCTAAATATCCCTGGTGAAGAGGACCTAACTGGGAAAGGTGTTTCCTATTGTGCGACCTGTGATGGCTGGTTCTTCAAAGACAAGAAAGTTGTTGTAGTTGGTGGTGGCGATAGTGCCTTGGAAGAGGCGTTATTTCTAACCCGGTACGTTTCTGATATTATCATTGTTCATCGTCGTGATGAATTGCGTGCAGGTGCTATTTTGCAAAACCGCGCCCTAGCGCATGAAAAAATTAAATTCATTTGGGACACGGTTGTGACGGAAATCGCCGGTGAGGACAAGGTCGAATCTGTTAAATTGAAAAATGTGAAAACAGATGAAGAAAGTGTTCTAGATACAGATGGCGTCTTCATCTTTGTTGGCCATACTCCTAACACACAAATATTTGAGGGACAACTAGAATTAGATGACTTAGGCTATATCAAAGTCAACCAAATGATGGAAACTAACGTAGAGGGTGTATTCGCAGGTGGTGAAGTGGCAGATCCGCATTTTCGGCAGGTTGTCACATCTGCAGGGATGAGTGCGGCGGCAGCGATTCAAGCCACGCGTTTCCTCGAGATGCAGGAAGCATAATCATGGTTTGATTTGAGGTTATTGAGAGACTCTTCCACTTCCATCGGTAGAGTCTCTTTTTGTTCACGGTGTAGTCAACAATTACGAATTAGGTGGCGGATCGATCTTCCATCTTTCATAAATCTAAAATAAAATTCATTATCAATACAAATTGGAGGAAAAATGACCAATAAAATATCAATCATTGGGGCTGGGATGACAGGTTCAACAACAGCTCATTGGCTTGCCGAACGAGAAATTGCAGACTTAGTACTAGTTGATATTGTTGAAGGTATGCCGCAGGGTAAAGCGTTGGATATGGCAGAGGCAATGCCAATTATTGACAAAAATGTGGAGATAATTGGCGCCAATGATTATGATGCTACCAAGGGATCAGACATTATTATCATAACAGCAGGCCTCCCGCGCAAGCCGGGAATGAGCCGCGATGATCTGCTTAGTGCAAATGCCGAAATCGTTGGTAAGGCTGCTACTGAGACGCTGAAATTTTCTCCAGATGCAATTTACATAATACTTACCAATCCACTTGATACAATGTCTTATTTAGCCATGAAAAAAACAGGCTTACCACGCGAACGCGTTGTTGGTCAGGCGGGGATTTTAGATTCTGCTCGCATGCGTGCCTTTGTCGCCATGGAGACGGGTATAAGCGTGGAAAACATCTGTTGCTACGTTCTGGGGGGGCATGGTGACACCATGGTCCCGCTTACCCGAAATTCAAACATTGCTGGTGTTCCCCTACGAGATTATTTACCGGCTGACCGATTAGATGCGATTGTTGAGCGAACACGCAAAGGTGGTGGCGAAATTGTGGGTTTGTTGAAGACTGGGTCTGCCTTTTATGCACCTTCTGCAGCTTGTGCACAAATGGCGGAGGCCATTCTGAAAGATAAAAAGTTGGTTATCCCTGCGGCCGCATACATGCAAGGCGAATACGGTCTAAATGATATTTTCTTTGGTGTACCTGTCTTGTTAGGAAGAAATGGCGTGGAAAAGATTATCGAGTACGACCTTGATGCAGATGAACAGGCAGAGCTAAAAAAATCAGCCAAAGCTGTAAAAGAAACCCATGAAGCATTGAAAAAATTGGTAAGCATTTAGGTAAGGTCATTCACTGCCTAAAAGATGGATGACCTTTTTATTTTGGAGGTGTTTTGATGATATTGAAAGAGGAGATCTCTGCCCAACTTTCTGCTGAACGCGAACGATATCGCAGGTTGGCCAAAGAGCATGGCGATGTTGTGGTATCAGATGTGACCGTGGGGCAGATTATTGGGGGAATGCGTGGCATCAAATCCTTACTAACAGATGTCTCGTTTGTGGATCCAGCTGAAGGCATCCGTTTTCGGGGTATGACCATCCCTGAAGTTCTGGCTAAACTTCCAAAACCCGAAGGCGCAGATATGCCCTATGTGGGCGGTATATTTTATTTACTTTTAATTGGGAAAATCCCCTCGATAGAACAGGCGTTGGATATCGAGACCGAATGGAAAAAGCGGAGTGATGTACCCAAGTATGTCTTTGATGCGTTACGGGCCATGCCCAAGGATACACATCCGATGACGCTTTTCTCGCTAGCTGTACAATCGTTGGAACCACAATCGGAGTTCACGCGTCGATACCATGAGGGAATGAGTAAAACAGAATATTGGGAACCTGCTTTGGAAGATGCTCTAAATTTGACAGCCAGGTTGCCGATTGTGGCAGCATTTATTTACAATTTGAAATACAAAGATGGTAAGGAACCCAAATTTGATCCTAAGCTGGACTATGGTGCCAACTTTGCCCGAATGATGGGAGTGGAAGACCAAAATGGTTATTCAGACCTAGCCCGCTTGTACTTTATCATTCACTCAGATCATGAATCAGGAAACGCTTCGGCTCATGCCACCCATTTGGCTGCTTCCACGCTTTCGGATATCTACTATGCCTTTTCAGCTGGTTTGAACGCCCTGGCAGGCCCTCTACATGGGTTGGCAAACCAAGAGTGTTTAAGATGGTTGCTTGGTGTGCGGGATAAGTTTGGCGGCGTGCCGTCAAAAGAACAACTTCGCCAGTATTCCTGGGATACGCTAGAAAGTGGAAAGGTCATCCCTGGTTATGGGCATGCAGTGTTACGTGTGCCTGATCCACGCTATACTGCGCAAATGAAATTTGCAAAGGAGCGTTTTGCAGATGACACACTTGTCCAGATCGCAGATATGGTTTTTGAGATTGTTCCGCAGGTGCTCATGGAGCAAGGCAAGGCCAAGAATCCGGCTCCTAATGTTGATGCCATTTCTGGCACGCTCCAATATTATTATGGCGTGCAGGAATTCGATTTTTACACTGTGCTGTTCGGCATTAGCCGTGCGCTGGGTGTGACAGCCAACTACGTCTGGGCACGTGCGCTGGGTCAGCCCATTGAGCGGCCAAAGTCATTGACGATGAAGATGCTTGAAGATATGGTAGCAAGCAAATAGTCCGGTTTTGATGCGGATACGAAAAGAGCGAGATGATAATCTCGCTCTTTTTTCGTGTGGCAACGTTTTACAGCCCAAATTATCCTGCTCAGTATTTGAATCTAAATTGTCATCTTTTTTTCTGAGAAAATCCACGATAAGCCCATGTATTAAATACACAAGGAAGGCATCCATCAAGAGGGCTGGAATCCCGAATACGATGCGTCCGGTAATTTCTCTGGTAAGGTCAAAATATACAGACATAAACGGGATAGATAAATTCATGATGACCCCGCGTTCTCCCGGCCCGAAGGTCACCCAGTTTGAGAGCGCGAGAAAGATCAAAGGAATGGATAACAGCGATATGGCATGCAGATATGACAGCCATTTATTTTCCCTATAATTGTTGAAGCCCGAATCCATCATCCCGACCGTTATTCCTGCATTGAAAAACATCAATCCGAAAAGGAATCTAATCCAACGCGGCGTGGTTGTATCTTCCATACCAATCGTAACTGACAAGATCATTACTGCGCCACCGGCGAATTAAAAGATCAAACCGAACCATACTGCACTATTAAGTGATGCATCTTTACTTTTAGGCATGTAGTAATATAAATTCGCACGAGGGTATGAGTATGAGTAGACTTCTTGCAAAAGTCTGGTTTAACATTGCGCTAGGCGGCATCCTCGCCACCGGGGACGGCGGCTGGAGAACTTATGCAAGAGATCTAGTGTGGTAGTTTTTTACTCACCCTCAATATCAATACTATTTGAAACTAATGATGAGGAAATACTGCCATCCATGCGCACTACGGGAAGATCTGACTCTACGATGGCTTTGCAGCGGTGACTGCCAGAGGGTAAATCAAGGTAAACCGTTCCATTAGATTGAGGCTGATTGAACAAAAAAACTTTTGGATTTATTGGTTCCCAGGGATCGAAATCAGGGGAGAAATATTCATCAGTTGTAATAATTATGCTATCGATGAAAATTGCCATGAAGTTTTTTGGATTGCCATTATATGGATGGCTAATTGATACTTTGTCAAAATAGTTGAGAGTAATTGGGCCGATTTTTTCCCATTTCCAAACATTAAAATTATCACTTTTAATTTCTGCGAAAGGATGTGATGAATTGTTGATATTAAGATAAGAAGCGATGTTATCCCCTACACGCTTGTAATATCGCACCCAAATATAACTTCGATGGGATGGTTCAATATCCACCTCAAAAACCAATGGTTCACTTCCGTAGTTATCCATTACAAACCCATCCCCATTCCAATCAGGAACAAAACTTTTCTCTATTTGCCAACCTGGCGACATTAAGAGGCTTTCCCCTTCGAGCCATTCAACCTCCGTTTGACGAACTTTGCAATGTGCCTCCAATTTCTCTGTTGTTGCATCTAATAATTCCCAGTCAAAACTATTATTTCCCTCTGATTCTATCTCGAGGCTGGCAGTGCTGCAACTCATGCTTCCTAAAGTTGCATCGCTTAAACTGAAACGGCTGAAAGGATTTCCTTCTGTATAAGCACCCTGAGGGTAACATTGTTGCAGAGCCTCGGATAAGCCTCCCGTCTCACTTATATCAAAGATGATTTCTATCTTCTGATATGTTGGCGCAAAATATTTTATACTATACAGAAGTCCGTCTGCTGTAACATATTGATAGGCTTTTTCGATCTCACTTGATGGTATATTTTGCATCATATATAGTTCAAGCATTTGATGTTCATTGTTTAGTGGCGCATTGGCACCTGGTATAACTGGAAGTAGAATTATTGAATCTTTGCTGGCTACTTGAGCAGCTAACTCCCCAATTTCTCTGCGTATTAGACGGTCATTCGCATCAAAAACTTCGTTAAAGTATATATATAGATTGAAGAACGGCAACCAAATTAAAGGAACGAGCGTCACGGCGTACAGGATTGGCCTTAGATTTTGTCCCATGAAGCGGTCGATCTCTTTCCAAAAGTAGAATATTCCCAATGCTATTAACGCATAAACTGCCGGAAGCGCTGGATAATATACGCGTCCCATTGGGGAATTAGCTAGGACCGGAATTGGAAAGATAAACAATCCACCCCAGAGTAAGATCCAATAAGAAACCCTTTTTTTGATCAAGGAAAGAGCAACTACAATGCCTAATACTAAAAATGGTAATAGAAGTGTGTTTAATAACGGACCAAGCCGATTATACAGAAAATCAGTTTTTAGCGAGACAAACCATGTGTGGATTACATTTCCGAAGTATTGGGTCAAGGTTTCCATCGCTTCGTCACTCCAGCCTTTGTCTTCAAATTTGTAATAAGATAGCCTGCTGACAAGATACGGGGCAAGCACCGGGAGGGCCAACAGCATCGGAGTAATCAACGCGGCAAGCGATAGCATTCGGGAGCGCAGATTTTCTTTATGACGATAAAGCTCGATCATTGTGATGATCAGTGCTACACCGAAAAGCGGCATAACAGTATCGTATGTTAACATACCAAGAGCGGTGGCAACCCCACTCAAGCCGTAGATCTGCCATCGTTGCTTGCGCATTGCTAGTGCAAGCAAAGCTAATCCAAGGATAGGCCAAAGCTTGACGAAGCTCTCCACGTTTGCTAGACGACTGGCACTGATGTCAAAAATGGAAATGCTGAGAAAATATGTTGCAATTGCGGCTACAGGTATTGCTGTGATTTGTCGTAGAAACCAGTAGAAAAGAAATGTTGCGATAATGCTTAGAATAACAACAGTCATCCTTGCCGCGAAAATACCGGGACCCAGCAATCGGTGCAATGGTACCTGGAGGTAAAAGCTCACGGGCAATGCATCTCGATGGTATTCTCCTGAAGAATCCGGGACACCGCGAACACCAAGGTTTACAGCTTCTGAAGTCCACTTGGCTTCATCACCTTCAATACCATATGGGACCCTATGCAAGGTGTAAAGACGAGCAGAAGCTGTTAGTATCATAATCCCAACGACAATTATGATTTCTAACATTCGTGTAACAGAGGTTTTTTCTAGGTCTGTAACAAGACGTTTATGTGCTGCCCAGGCCCAAATACCAAAACCATAGATGGCAACAAAATATAGAATTTTTCCAGTTACGTAAAATTCTTGGTAATGAAAAAGCCACTGCCCAATCGCTGCCAAGTTCAAGGAAGTGCAAAGCAACACCTGCTGCGCCCCGAGCCCTGACCGTTTCAGGATCACCCATGCTATCATCACAAGGCAGATCAGGCTAAATAGAACGCTACTCAAAACCCATAACGCATCATAGTTTCCCTTTAAAAAATCGCGTAACCAGTGCAAGCTGTAAAAAGGCCTCCCAGGAGAGTTGGGCTCTATGGAAATGCTGCCATTCAGGCGAGGCGGTGCAAAAAACAAGGCAAAAACAATAATTCCACCGATGGATAATGCCAGAATGATTTCCCAGTGATATTTTTTAATATAGTTCTTTATCCGTTTTTGGATTGAGCCATGCTTGACTGGAATTCTTTTGCCTGTTGGCTTTTCGGAAAGCTTAGATGATGTTTCCTTGACAGGCCATTTCTTCTGATATGCAAAGAACAATAACCCTGTACTTGCAAAAAATGTAGCCAGCGGTATCGCAATTCCCCAGATAGTAGAACTATTCATCTAAGCTCCGAATCAAACGACCCAGAATTCATACATATTCTTGGTGACCATAATAAAGCACCCAACTAAAACATCTTTTTTGAAGTGGTCATGGCAAAGTAAAATGTTAAATATTTGTCCTATGAATCAATCCCATATTATATAAGAAGAAATATGGTCATTCTCCCCCAATTTTAACTGAAGATGGAACTATTGCATGCATCATTTCGATATTGTAAGGAATTGGGCAAGCAGGATAAGATAATTGTCCTGGGAGGCGTTTTACTATTCGAAGGTTTATGATGTATGATGCGTTGCTTGCTTTGATCTCACAAACACACTAGCCCTTGTTTTCTAGAAATGAGAATCGAAATACCCTTTGAAGGGTCTCCCACTTGAATGATTTTTGTAATCATTTTCTGTCATTTGATTGTTGATATTGAATATTGATGAAAATTCAAACTAGCAATATAGCTATACCCAATGGCGTAAAGGAAAAGCCAAATCACCAGGCGCCATGCCATTTCCCGAATAACAAAGGAGTAGATCGTGCATTTCCTTTTGGTTCACGTGTGATGATTTCAATATTCATTTCAAAAAATCACAATTGGTAAGGGAGGAAAGCCACTGACAAGCAATCACTCCCTCTTCGATGGTTTGACTCAGATATATAATTTTATCCATCTTCATTAGTGTTTGATAGCCTTAGTGGCAATATAAGTTGGTGTGTATTTGCTCACTGCTGAAGTACTGTGATAGTCTTCATACATGCTGATGATGTGAAAACCAGCCTCCGTTTGGCCACCTAGTTGATCGGTGAGAGTATGGCTATGTTCAAGTGCATCACCTGCAGCGATCAACTTTTCCGCTTCTTTAGGATGTTCTGAGTCGGCGTAGGGAAGGTTGTATTTTACTTCCACTACGCCGTTGTCTGCTTTATCTAAATCGAAAATGTAAAAGATGGGATTCATAAACCCGGAGAGCAATATTCCCCCAAGGCGAAGTACGCGGTAAGCTTCTTGCCAAACCGGGCGTATCTCGTGGATAAACAAGTTTGATACAGGGTGGAAAATGAGATCGAATGATTCATTCTCAAATACAGATAGATCACGCATATCACCTTCCACTAATCGAATATTTAGCCCTTCTCGTTCGGCTACCAATTGGTCTTGCTCGAGTTGACGGGGAGAATTGTCGAATACGGTCACATTTGCACCAGCGGCAGCAAGCACGGGTCCTTGTTGACCACCACCACTGGCCAGGCAGAGCGTATCAAGTTGGGTTAATGGAGGAAACCAGTCATATGGTACCGGCTTTTGCTCAGTCAAGAGAATTGAGAACTCCCCTTTTCGGGCTTTAGCAATGATTTCGGGATTAACAGGCTGTGTCCATAAGCTGTCCCCTATATCCACATAGCTATCCCAAGCTTCACGGTTATAAGCGCGAATATCCATTGTTTTGCTCCTATAGACGTATCTCAAGATTGTACACTAATTAAAAGCAAACACCCGGAGGCTCCGCTCCTCCGGATGTTTGTGTACCTTACGCGGGTTGTTCCGCGGTTGGTATCTCTGGTTTTGCTGATGGTGTACGCACGCGGTGTAGGATTAGGAATCCAATGGTTGCAAATGTACCTATAATACCGCAGGCATACCACAGCCAGTCCGGATTGTAGTTGTCCATCAATTGGCCAGCCAAGTATGGTCCAACCATAAAAGGCAGGCTCCAAGCCAAGCCATAAACTGCATTGTAGCGCCCACGCATATCTTCAGGGGCGAAATTTATTACTTCAGCATTGGCAATTGGAACTGTGATCATTTCACCAATAGTGATAATCACCATAGCGATCATGAACCAAATATAGGCGTTGAAGATACCGTACATGAAGAAGCCGAATGTAAAAAGCAAAGTTCCTGCAGCCATCATCAACATAGGCGGAAACTTTTCCAATTTTCGTGTGATCCATAATTGGAATACAACAACCATTATCGCGTTCATGCTAATGAGTGCTCCATATCCAGTTTCAGGGATTCCGTGTGAATCTCGCAGGTAGACACCCATCGTAGTGTTGAAGTTCATATATACCATCCAGGCTAGCATGGATGCAATCATGAACCATACAAAAGCGCCATCGCGGAAGACGCGGAAATAGCCTTTGAAGGATTCTTTTATTGTTTCTTGTTCTTTGCCAGGCAGTAATTCTGGCTTAGTCTCCGGGATTGTGAAGTAAACTATGACAGCCACAATGGAGCTAATGATGGCGTCCGTTATGAACAAAGCCAGATATGACCGAGTTGCCAGCAGGCCACCGATAGCTGGTCCGATAGCAGCTGAGAGGTTGAAGGCAACACGTAGGATACCAAATCCTCCTGCTCGTTTTTCTTCCGGCAGCAAGTCTCCAACTATAGCATTGTAGGCTGGCCCGCCAGTATTCGTGAACATACCCGAGATGATGGCGATCAAGTAGAATGCCTCCAGAGAGTTAACAAATCCCATTGCTAAAGTACTGAATGCAGATGTTAGAAGGCTGAAAATGATCATCCCACGGCGACCCAGGCGGTCCGTCAGTGCTCCGCCTACGAAGCTGCCGATAAAACCTGAGATTGAAAACAGGGCAAAAAGAATACCCACTTCGGTCATTCCTACACCGAATTTTTTGGTTATATACAATGCAAAAAATGGGAAGAGCAGGAATCCACCCAGTTGATCGATGAATATGACGACTGCTAGAGTCCAAAATGTTTTTGGATATTCAGTGTATGTGTTCTTTATTTTTGCAAGTTGGGTTTGCATGTCTGTTCCTAAAGTAGAACCTTCCGGCGATTTTTCTATAAAGGCTTGGCCGGAAGGTTCAGTGAGAAGAAAGATGCGAATCTGTGGGTTATCGGGCGTGGGAACTTCTTTGGTGCAGATGAGGCAAGCAAGTTGGCGCATGATAGCGCTCGTGCAGGCGTTCACCTGTATCCATCATCCAAATGCTCAAGTTATGCATCCTTTTTGCTGCCCATCCTTGGAGAGGATTTTTTACTTTTGTTGCTTCTGCAATTAGCTTGTTTTTTTCTACCTCATGTTGCGTATCGGCGAGCTTTTGTGATATATAAATTTCGGGTAAGGGGTGTTCCATGAACTATCTCCTTCTGTGAGTATCTAAAATCAGTTATCCAGTAAGAATTTGTGAACTGCTTTGAGAGTTTTTTCGATTCGGTCGCGGTTTAGGGCATACGCCTTAGAACCATTTACTCTCCTTTCCTGTAAATAGCCAGTGGCGGTCAACTGCGTTAGATAGCGTGAAATGCTTGGCTGGCTGAGCCCAACTTCTTTCATGATATCTTGTGAACGAAGTTCACCACCTTCTGCAATCATTTGCAGGATTCGCAGACGTGTTTCATCAGCGAGCGCGGACATCCTGGCGACAATATCTGCCCGATCCAACTCGGGAATACGAACGCTAGCATCTTCGGGTTGACGAGCACCAAACACAATGGCCAAAGATTTCTCACTATATACCTTATGAAGGTACGGACCAATGTGAGGATTAGGTATATAAGTGATCTCATCACTCCATTCCAATGTTTCTTGCCAAGTTATTTCGTCAAGGTCTTGACCAGTGATATATCGGGCGATTTCTAGGCTACTCATATTATTAAAATTTACGGATTGAAAGGTTTTCACAGATTCTCTCAAGATTGATTCAGTGCGTGTCCACTCATTGGCAAGATGTTCATCCCAAAACCAGCGTAAGTGTTGCGTTATTAATTCTTTCAGTGCAGGTGGATTGATGACATATTCATAAGCTTTAGTTTCAACATCAAAGTCGATTTTGATATCATCAAAACCATCGCTTAGGTACTTTACATATTCTTCTGCAGATGAAAGAACTTTCTCCCAGCTGACTTTCTGCTTGTTTATTTTTCCTTTATTGGAAGAACAGATGGATGTATAAGCAGTCAATAATTTATCTACCATTGCAGATGGATCTGTGGTATCGAGCGTATCCAGGTAATTAGGGAATGAAGCTTGGCTAACCTTAGGTAAAATAACGTAATAGAAACCAATGATGACTAGTTTGTGCCTGAAGAATTCATCTTCTGTAAGCGAGGCGCGCGTATTGATAATCCAAGGATTGACACCAGGCATATCTTCATTCTTGGTAATAAGCATCATGCTGGCAATTGCATTTTGTGCGGGACCAAGGGATATTTGAAACTTTTCGCGCACGGGTTGTTCAATAGTCGCTGGAATTGGCATTATATTCTCCGATTTCAAAAATCGCATTATTTGTATTATTCATTATTGTGAATAATACTTGCTATTATACAAAATAATGAATAGTTTGTCAAGATGCAATTTTGACAAACTATAAGATTCAAAATCCCCGCCAGTTGGCGAGGATGCGTAAAACGGTTAAAACGCACAGCTTAAACGGTCGATGCCGCACAGTGGGC
>CAZCPP010000094.1:0-12481 GCA_964500655.1 uncultured Anaerolineaceae bacterium
CTCCGTAGAATTATATTAATCCTATGGTTGTTCGCCCAAATCTTGCAATGCCTGCACTGCGGGCAACCAATCAGGGTGCACTTTTAGCGCAGCCCGGTAATCGTCAATGGCTTTCTGTGTATCACCAGCCATATAATATGCCCGTCCGCGCCAGATCAGGCTCTCTTCCAAAACAGGTTCGCTTATGGTCTCTTCTAGCGTGGTACTGGCAAGATTGATCACATCAGAGAAACGGTTGCTGTAGTAGTAGGCAAAATATGGCCCGGTCTGATACCACATAGTACGGTAAGGACGAATGCTATCATCGCCTGACAATTCATTATATAGCTGAAAGGCGTAATCGTAGGCATAGGATGCATCACCATACTCGTGCAAGGCAACATGACTGGTTCCAACGTTGAACCAGGCGAAGAACTGATCGATATCGCTCAAACTTTGGCTTTCTATCTTCGCCTGTTCAAGGGCCAGACGCGCAGCATCATCCGCGTTCGCCAGGGGACCAAGTAAGCTCTGCACTTCATTCTCTCGTTCCGTTGGGTAGACTACTACAAACACATAATTGAAAGAGCGCCAACCTTCGATGAATTCATCGAAGGGGATTTGAAAATCCGGGCCATCCAGGTAAGTATCCTGAGCGATGAGCACGCCATCTTTATCGTCATAACCTGTGACATATTGATAATGCCCCATCCAGCCCATTTTGCCGGTGTAATCACGCTCGTAGTAGCCTTTCTCGGCTAGTACGGGAAAGCCAGCAGAAACTAGGCGCTTTATGGTGTCCATATCACCCCCATAACGCATAACTGAACTCATTCCCGACACCTCGTCGCTTACAAAATCCTGTAATTCGTAGGGCATGACGTTTTTGTCTTTATCGCTGGGTTTGATGGCTTTGCCGATCACGTCGCGGTTGCCATCCCAACCCCAAAAGGTGAGCGCCATCGAGAAGTTAGCCGGGCCGCAATAGTTCCAGCGGTTGTGTTGATCTTCGTATTTGACATTTTCCAGTTTAACGGTGGCAGGCAAAGGCGTGGGAGTGATCGTTGGTATTGCCGTGGGGCCAAGATCCGGCGTAGATGTTGGCTGCGGCGTGAGCGTTTCAATATACTCGGCTCTGGTCGTCGCCAGCACAGCCTGGAAGTCATCTTGTTCCTCAGGCTGGAAAACCGCTTCGTCTGGTGGATTGAAATAGTAAGCAATGCGCGTACGCAGATTATCGACCCGCCAGGCAAGGCGGGAATGAACCGGGGGAAGGTAGTAGACGCCAATCACCACTAAAACGAGGAGCGCAATACCAATAAATTTGTTCGCCATTTTTCGTTTCATCCGGCGATTATATCACCCGCATAAAAATACCTCTTGACAAAGAGCAGGATATATGTATAATATTTTCAAATAACTTTGAAATACAAAGTGCTTTGAAATAAAGGAAAATAACATGTCACAATTATTCTCACCCAAAAACGCTGAACGGAAAATATTCCAGCTGGCCATGTTTCAGGATGGCCTCTGGGAAATTCAGATCGGGGGCATGATCATGCTCTTCAGCTTCTACCCCATCACACGCAGGCTCTTGGGGCCAGAATGGAACCTGGTTCTGATCTTTGGTCTGCTGGCAGCTCTGCTGATTATCGGCGCTATGCTAAAGCGCACTGTTTCCAATCCCCGCATGGGATTGGTCAAATATGGAAAAAAGCTGAAATCCAAATTGTGGACGATGCAACTTATCATATTTGGAATCTTCATCGTATCCACTGCGCTGGCTATCTCGCTCATCATGAAGACCTTCCAAGAACCTAACTGGGGCGCGAACTTGCCAGGATGGTTCCAGGTATTCGACATGGATATCCTCTTCGGTCTGATAATCATGTCCATCTTCAGCCTGGTATCAGCGGTCTTCAAAATGTGGCGACCATTTATCTACGGCTTGCTTCTCGCAGGAGGCTTGGTTGGATCTGCAGCCCTGACAGTTTATCAAGGCACTGAATTCCAGTATCCGTTTGCCATTTCCGGGGGCATTATCCTAGCAATCGGGCTCAGTATATTCCTGCATTTCGTACGCACCTATCAAATCCCCACTGAAGAGGCGTAGCATGGATAGTGCTGAAGTACAAGAAACAGAACTTCATCCACTTGCAAACATCGATCGTGTAATTCACGCGCCCGCAAGACTGATGATGATGACCTATCTATATATGGTTGAAAGTGTGGACTTCATCTTCTTGATGCGACTGACAGGCCTGACTTGGGGAAACCTGTCATCCCATCTCAGTACTCTGGAAAAAGCTGAGTATGTGCAAATCGAGAAACAGTTTATCAAGAAGAAATCACATACTATGGTCAGTCTCACCGATAATGGGCGTCAGGCTTTCAAAGAGTATAAGCAAGGTTTGTTGCAGGTACTGAATGACCTACCAGATTAGCCACTAGTCAAAACCAAAAATCCCATCCACGAACACGGATGGGATTTTTTTGATATATCTTGTCTATGCGTCGCTGACTTCGCCGTCGATCACATCTCCATCTGCATCGCCGTCACTCGGCGGTGGTGAAGATGGGCCTCCTTCTGCTTCGGGCTGCGGCTGCTCCTGCGCATAAAGCTGTTGGCTCAGCGCATGAAAGGCTTGCTGGACTTCTTCGGTCAGTTGCTTCATCTTCGCGGGGTCATCGCCCTCTGCAGCTTTCTTGAGATCGTCCACCTTGCTTTGGATGTTCTCTTTTTCAGCCTCAGGAACCTTATCGCCTAGTTCATTGAGTGTTTTCTCGGTCTGATAGGCCAATTGATCGGCTGTATTACGCGCCTCAATCAACTCGCGGCGTTTCTCGTCTTCGGCTTCGTGTTGGCGGGCTTCCTGCACCTTGCTTTCGATGTCATCCTTGCTCATATTGGTCGAAGCTGTAATGGTCACTTTTTGCTCTTTGCCAGTGGCTTTGTCTTTAGCAGTTACGTTCAAGATGCCGTTCGCATCGATATCAAAAGTCACTTCGACTTGCGGAATACCGCGCGGCGCCGGGGGGATGCCGTCCAATCGGAAGCGGCCTAAGCTCATATTGTCCGAGGCCATCGGGCGTTCACCCTGTAGTACGTGAATGTCTACAGCGGTCTGATTGTCTGCAGCGGTCGAATACATTTCGGTCTTACGCACAGGGATGGTTGTGTTGCGCTCGATCATAACAGTCATGACTTCACCCATTGTTTCGACGCCCAGCGAGAGCGGGGTAACGTCGAGTAATAGGATATCCTTGACTTCACCGCCTAGTACGCCTCCTTGAATAGCCGCACCAATCGCAACTACTTCATCTGGATTAACACCTTTATGCGGTTCTTTTCCGTTTGTTAGCGTACGCACTAATTCGCGAACCTGGGGCATACGTGTCGAACCACCGACCAAAACTACTTCGTCGAGTTCTTCCGCTTTCATGCCCGCGTCCTTGAGTGCGGATTCAAACGGGGTCTTGCAACGGTTGAGCAGGTCTTCGGTCATCTGATCGAATTTGGCGCGGGAAAGTTTCAATTGCAGATGTTTCGGGCCAGACGCGTCAGCGGTGACATATGGCAGATTAATCTCGGTTTCCATTACACTGGAAAGTTCGATCTTGGCTTTCTCAGATGCCTCGCGCAGGCGCTGTAGCGCCTGGCGATCATCACGCAGGTCAATACCCTGATCTTTCTTGAATTCATCTGCAGCCCAGTTGACGATTTCCTGATCCCAATCATCACCACCTAGGTGCGTATCACCGTTGGTGGACTTGACTTCAATTACGCCTTCGCCCACTTCCAAAATGGACACATCGAACGTACCGCCGCCCAGATCGAAGACTAAGATCGTCTCATCTGTTTTTTTATCAAGCCCATAGGCCAATGCGGATGCAGTCGGTTCGTTGATGATGCGCATCACTTCCAGACCCGCAATCTTGCCCGCATCTTTCGTGGCCTGACGCTGACTGTCGTTAAAATATGCCGGCACGGTAATCACAGCCTGCGTGACCGTTTCACCAAGATACGCTTCAGCGTCTGCTTTGAGTTTGGCTAATACCATGGCGGAGATTTCCTGTGGTCCATACTCGCGGTTGGTCACTGGTACCTTAACCTTAACATCGTCCGAATCACCTTTGACGACCTCAAAAGGCACCATCTTGCGTTCGACTTCGGTCTCTTCGAAGCGACGCCCAATTAAGCGCTTGATGGAATAGATCGTGTTTTCTGAGTTGACAACAGCTTGTCGTTTGGCAGTTTGCCCCACTAGACGCTCGCCATTTTTGTTGAAGGCCACCACAGACGGGCACAAACGCCCACCCTCGGCCGTAGAAATCACCTTTGGCTGGCCGCCTTCCATTACGGAGACCACACTATTGGTGGTACCTAAGTCAATTCCGATAATTTTTCCCATAACAATGCTCCTAGCTATACAATTTCAATCTGACATAGGATACCGCACCAGTGCAAGAATCTCGTTAACATGGTGTAGAAATTGCGTCGAATCTCCCGATTTGCATTACCCTCAAAATTAGGGGGACTCTATTTTGCTTACTTTCACCCAATCAAATGACAAAATTACTGGCGCTTCATCAAAAGAAGCAATCGACAAACCCACCTTACCGCCTGTCAGACCAATGTGGGCGACATTTAATTTGCGGATGAGTTTGCTATTAATGTATAGTTGCAGGATGTCTTCGTAGCAATCCAAACCAAATTGATTGCTAGCTTTTCCCGTCTCTATGCGTTCAGACAAATCGTTAAAAATGGGGATGTAGTGAGCAATCTCTTCTGCCAACCACTCACCATATAACACATTATATGTGCCATCATTCGAGATGTTAAATTCATACCAGCCATCTTGTTCATCATACTTACAAACCAAACCCATAGCGTTCACGTCGCTCCCCAGGCTCTCAACCTGAGTTTCCAAATGGACGTTTTCATATTCGAATGCTCCGTAGATAGCATATAGCCAAGCATTTGACCGATACAGTTCAAACGTCAATGTGCCGTTTTCGTTGAGGATGTCGACTCGATCGGAATCTCCGGAAGCGAATAAAGTAGACCAATAAGTCAATGTTTTGTCGAAATCTTTAGTAAAGTAACGCTTTGGAGGTAAGGGGGTTGAAGATGGGGCTGGGGTATCTGTTGGGGTTTTGGTGGCAGGTGCAGGAGTCGGAACGACGCGTGTGCCTGTGGCTTCAGGTATGGATGATGGTTCGAGGATCATACTTTGCCCCCCTGAAGGGGACAGGCAAGCAGTCAGGAAAAGGATTCCTAACAATAACTGTTTTTTCATACAATACTCTTGAAAACTCAGACTTCCGAAGTCTTGAAGACTTCGGAAGTCTGTATTGGTGGAGATGGCGGGAATCGAACCCGCGTCCGAAAGATTCGCGCCTCGAAAATCTACGAGCGTAGCCGGTTGAATTTGGTCACTCAAGGCACCTCAACTGGCGCGGATTACCCTGAGCCAGCTGCTTGGTCTTTCGCACGTTTAGCAGCATCCCGTGCGGCACTCCGCGTTTGTCTCGCCCGGTCCTGCTCCTGGCGGAGATCGGAACAGGTAGACGCGATCTCATCAATGGAGACCGACTGTCATGCTATCGCTTATGCAGCGAGTGGCATAGCAGCATATGAAGTGCGGTTGGCACTTAATATTTTGCGCTGATTTTACGAGTTCGGCGCCTCTCGACTCGCATTCCGGGAACAACCTCTCCCGTCGAAGCCTGTCATCCCCATGTAAAAGATGGTTTCCTTACCGGAAAACACTCTTATTATCATTATATCACGCTGAAACAGGATACAATACACATGCTTGCCCTAACATTATCTTTATGCTAGACTTTGATTACACGGATAAGAGACGATCCTATGGCTGATAAAATTCTAATCATTGATGATGATCTGGATACGTTGCGTTTAGTTGGCCTGATGTTACAGCGTCAGGGCTATCAAATCGCAGCTGCAACTAATGGGCAACAGGGTTTGGATAAGGCGTTTGAGGAAAAACCTGATCTGATCCTTTTAGACGTTATGATGCCCGATATGGATGGGTATGAAGTAGCCCGTCGGTTGCGGAGCGATTCTCAGACCGTTGATGTCCCTATTTTGATGTTTACGGCGAAAACACAACTTGATGACAAGGTGACTGGTTTTGAAGTTGGCGCAGACGATTATTTGACCAAACCTACGCATCCTTCGGAGTTGCAATCACATGTGAAAGCGCTGCTGGCTCGTACTTCAAAATCATCCGAAGTGGCTAAAACAGCTCACCATGAACATCATGGCTATGTAATCGGTTTAATCTCTGCGCGCGGCGGTATGGGTGTTTCCTCGCTAGCAGCTAACCTGGCAGCCAACCTCTTTAAACAGTCACAGGCGGAAGTCGTTCTAGCCGAACTTACACCCGGGCAAGGCAGTTTGGGACTTGACCTAGGGATCAAAAAGGACACTGGTTTGGCTGAGTTGTTGGGCAAACCTCCAGGAGAGATAACCACCGACAGTATAGCTGAACAATTATTTTTACATGATGCAGGATTTAAAGTGCTGGCAGCATCCAATCATCCTCGCAACTATCACCTGATCAATCAGGTGAGCCAGTACGAGAATTTAGTTGCCCGAATGTCCACGCTTGGAAGATATATCGTAATGGATCTGGGCATGGGGCTGCCTCCATTTGTACAAAGCCTGCTACCCTTAATAAATGAATTGATTGTGGTTGTTGAAGGATTACCAAATACTATTTCCCACACTCGGGTTCTGATCGATGACTTGATAGAGCTTGGAACAGACAAAAATAATATCGCAGCTTTATTAAATAATCGCGTCCGTTCAGAAACCCAAATGTCCTGGGCAGATGTCCAGGAACAATTGGGGCACTCGATTGCCGCAACATTGACACCTGCTCCCGAACTGTTTGCACAAGCCTCACGCCTGAAAACGCCTGCCGTGCTTTGTCAACCAGATAGCCTGACAGCACAACAACTTAACAAACTGGTAGAGCGAATTACAGAGCATGAGGCGCAAGTGGAATGACGTCTTTTTCCAGTAAGACAAAAGCGAACATTGAATACGCTTCCGATTTATTAATAAAAGCCAACCATGCTGTAGTCTTAACTGGAGCTGGCATCTCAACACCTTCCGGTATTCCAGATTTCCGTTCAGCGGGTACAGGTCTATGGTCCAAGAACGAGGCAATGGAGGTGGCTTCACTCAACACTTTCCGCAAAGATCCGGAGCGTTTTTTTGTTTGGTTTCGTCCATTGGCAAACCAGATTTTCAATGCTGCTCCAAATCCAGCTCATGCTGGTTTGGCAAAATTAGAAAAATCGGGAAATATTAAAAGCATTGTGACACAAAATATCGATGCCCTGCACCACAAGGCAGGATCAAAAAATGTGATTGAATTGCACGGCACGCTACGTACACTCTCCTGTACACATTGTTTTCAACAAGCGCCAGCAGAGAATTATATAAAATCTTTTGTAGAGCGTGGCGAGTTGCCTCATTGCCCTGAATGTAACGAAATAATGAAACCAGACGTTATTCTTTTTGGCGAGCAATTACCTCAACAGGCCTGGTACGATGCCCAACGTGAAAGTCGCCGATGTGATTTGATGCTGGTCGCAGGTTCGTCACTAGAGGTAATGCCAGTTGCTGGTTTACCGATGCAAGCCATTGATCGTGGTGCACATTTGATTATTTTGAACAATACTCCAACCTATCTGAATGTCCGGGCTGATGTCACTATTGAGGAAGACGTAGCTGATATCATTCCCGCAATTTCGGAGCAAGTACTCAATGGCTGAAATAAAAACTCAACGATTGGATAGTTATGTCCAACTGATCGATATTTCTCGCGATCTGGCATCAACCCTGGACTTGGATGTGCTACTTGACCGTATCGTTAAGGCCGCTGCTGACATCACTGCTGCTGAAGCAGCGTCCATTCTGCTTTATGACAACACAGCCAGACAACTCTATTTTCAAGTTGCAACCAACATTGATGAACCCACCATGCGTGGCCTTGTGGTCCCACTTGAAGGAAGCATCGCGGGATGGATCGTCATTAATCAAAAACCAGTACGCATCGATGACGTGCACGAAGACTCACGACACTTTGGCGACATAGAGCAGAGGACCGGCTTCCCTACCCATTCCATACTTGGAATTCCCTTGATTACAAAGAACAAAGTGGTGGGTGTGTTGGAAGCACTCAATAAGAAGGATGGTAAGTTTTCATCAAGCGATGAAAATCTCTTATCTGTTTTGGGAGCCCAAGCAGCAGTAGCAATTGAAAATGCCCGTCTGTTTCATCAATCTGATTTGATTTCGGAATTCGTACATGAGTTACGCACCCCCCTGGCCTCGCTCAGCACGGCCACCTACCTGTTGTTACGTCCAGAAATGTCTCGAGAACAGCAAGAGCAAATTGTAAATAACATTCACAATGAAACCCTGCGTTTAAATTCACTGGCCTCCTCGTTCCTGGATCTGGCGCGTTTGGAATCGGGACGTGTGCAATTCCGCAAATCTACTTTTGACATAATGGATTTGCTACATGAATGTAAGGACGTGATGGCCTCAAAGACCGAAGAAGATTATATCCAAATCCGTGTGATCGATCCTGAAGGTTCATCACAGTTGGAAGCCGATCGTGATAAGATCAAACAAGTTATCCTGAATTTGATCAGTAATGCACTGAAATACAATCGGCCAAATGGCTCAGTCATTCTCAAAACCAAATCTCAAGATAACGAAATGGTTATCTCTGTTCAAGATACCGGTGTTGGTATTCCAGATGATGCTATCGGGCACATATTTGAGAAGTTCTATCGCGTACGTGAGAACGAGGCAAAAGTGACTGGAACAGGCCTAGGACTATCAATATGCAAAAAAATAATTCAGGGACACGGCGGCACCATCGAGATCAAGAGTAAACTGGGAATTGGAACTAAAATACTAATTAGCTTGCCCCGCATCAGTAAAACTATACCCCGCTAAATTACAGCGCCTGCCCAGAAATTGGGCAGGCGCTTTCTCATTATGGTGCTACTAATACTTTTAGCACTCCTGGTTGCGCAGCATGCTCAAATGCTTCGATTGCTTCTTCCAGCTTGAATTCTGCTGCGATCAATACGCTGGGATCCACCTCCCCTTTCTCCAGTAAACGTAAGGCTGGCTCAAAAGGTCCGCAACGAGAACCGATGATGTTGACTTCATCCACCACGATGGATGAGAAATTGACCGGCATTTCGTCTTTATAGGTGGACTTTAACACCAGCGTCCCGCGTGGACGAACAGCCTGCCTCGCTAAAGAATAACCACTCGGCGACCCAGTTGCCTCTACCACGATATCCCATCTCCAGGGATGCGCTTCATCTTCCGCAATTATATTGATGCTCCGATCAAGCAGGATTTTTCGTTGGAATTCATGCCGCGCGACTACGTAAAGATCACAACCTGTCAACGCTAAAGTTTGGGCGATCAACTGTCCCAACCGACCTGCACCGACCACCAAAACCCTGTCAGTAGGTTGGACGTGAACCTGTTCCTGGATTTCAAGCGCAGCTGCCAGGGGTTCCGTGAAAACAGCCATCTCATCCGTTACAGATGGGGGTACGCGATGAAGATTAGAAATTGGTAATGATGTAAACTCGGCGAAAACCCCATCTCGCTTGTTTATTCCCAACACCGTCCGGTTTTCGCAATGGGTGGTACGTCCGTTATGACATTGTTCACAGCTTTCGCAGGATACATTTATATCACCCACGACTCTTAGACCAATCCAACTCTCATCACTTGCTGAAACAACCTCACCGACAAATTCATGCCCTGGAATACCCGTAAATGGATAATAGCCCTTTACCAGTTCCAAGTCAGTGCTGCATATCCCAGCCATGCGAACGCGAATGGTCGCTTCATTGGGTTTCGCTGGCCTTGGAGCATCCCGCATATCTAGTTGATGGTTTTCCAGCCAGAGAGCTTTCAAATTCCACCCATTATTCGGAAGTTGTCCACTTATCGCGCCCGGAATTTTTGGATTCGTAGAGAGCCATATCTGCACGGCTAAGGAATTTTTGCCAGTTTTCCTGCCCATGCCTGTACTCTGCTACACCAATGCTAACGGTAAGCTGGATGATTTCTCCAATATCGATATCCGTTTCCCGGATGTACTTACACAAGCGTGCAGCCTGATTAGCTGCTTCTATTAGTCTTGTGTTTGGCAATACTACCAGGAATTCTTCTCCCCCATAGCGCCCGACAGCATCTGGTTCTCGAATGTCATTTTGCAACATATTTGCTAACTGGAAAAGTACCTGGTCGCCAACCGTGTGACCATAAGAATCATTTATGTTCTTAAAATGATCTATATCAATCATAGAAATTGACAGAAAGGATTTATATCGTTCAGCGCGTATGACTTCATTTTGAATAGTCTTGACGATTTGTCGTCTATTCGGAAGACAGGTCAATTCATCAACGTGTGATACTTCTTCAGCCTGGGCCAAAACAGCCTTAAGCTCGACTGTTTTTCTTTTGATGATACGTTTTGCTTCTTCTAAATCTCTGTTGGCTTTATCTAATTCTTCGGTGAGAAGTTGAATCTCAGCCTCTAATTTATCAGTCATAATTCCCTCTTATCGGGGACCTTTCCTGCCAAATTGGCGTTCTAACATATCTACCGAAAGGTGGATCATGGTTGGCCGGCCATGTGGGCAGGTGCGCGGTGAATCGCAGTTTTCCAAATCGGTCAACAAGGAACGCTGTTCCTCGCCGGAGAGCGATTGTCCGGCTTTGACAGCCATCCGTTTGCATACACGAGCTGCAACACGGGCAATAAGTTCTTCCTGCAATGGAGTTTCGTCTTCCTCGAAATCTTCGACAAGTGCATGTAATGCAGATGTGGCATCACTACCAGAAAATATAGTTGGCATTGCGCGCACTTGAAATGTATTTGGCCCAAAAGTTTCTACCTGAAAACCAAAATGGTTCAATAATTCCAATTGCTCTTCCAATAGAGTTACCTGTGCAGGCGACAGGGTTACGCTAATCGACTCCAGCAAAGCCTGCGATGGGATATCACGTTTTTCATGCTGAAGCATCAACTTTTCAAACAGCACACGTTCATGCGCGGCATGTTGATCTACCAGATACAGTCCATCCGGGCCTTCGGCGACTAAATAAGTTGCACCGATCTGCCCGATTAAGCGCAAAAGGGGCATAGTTACTAGCTCAGACTGTTCCGCTTCATTCTCTGATCCTGTGCCTACTTTCCCTTCCGAGAAAGCTACGGATTTTGCATCCTGAGCCATGCTCCAGTCTAAGCTAACTTGTCCAGGTTCTGTTGATGTTGGTTTACTTCCCCACAAAGTTGTCGGCGAGAGACTGGGCACAGGCGTATGAGCCAGTAAAGCGCGTCTTACCGCCCTTTGTACAAAACTGAACACCTTATTTTGTTCCTTAAACCGGACTTCAGCTTTTGCTGGGTGAACGTTAACATCCACTGCTTCAGGATCGACCTCGAGAAATAACGTCGCTAATGGGAAACGTCCTACCATCAACATAGTGTGATAGGCCTGCGTCAGCGCAGCATTGAGTGGAACATTTTGCACCCAACGGCCATTGATGAAAAATGTCATCTCGCGGCGGTTGGAGCGAGTGACAGAAATCGGACTGACAAAGCCAGATAACTTCAGGCCTTCATCTTCTGCGATAACTTCCAGCATTTGTTTTGCCGTGTCCACACCATAGAGCGCAGCCAAGATTGCGTGCCGGTCACCATCACCAGTCGTTTGTAGGGTGATCTTCTTGCCATTCGTCAGTTTAAAACGTACATCCGCATAAGCCAGTGCATAGCGAGTGACGAAATTGTCAATTGCGCGACGCTCAGTTGTATCAGATTTTAGAAATTTCAAGCGTGCTGGAACGTTATAGAACAGGTTCTCGACTTGCACAACTATTCCAACTGGTACCCCTACTTCATCCACTTTGCTTTCCTGACCAGCCTCTACACGGATACGCGCACCGGTTTCGGCATCATCTACGCGGGAAGTTATGGTCAGGCGCGATACGGATCCAATCGAAGCCAGGGCCTCGCCACGGAAACCAAGCGTTGAGATAGAAAAAAGTTCTTTGGCGGTGGCAAGTTTGGAGGTGGCATGACGCGAAATCGCCAAGGATAGTTCATCCGCAGGGATTCCGCATCCATCATCTGCAACTTCGATCAATCGGCGCCCAGCATCTTCAATCTTGATAGTGATCGATTTCGCTCCGGCATCTAACGCATTTTCAACAAGCTCCTTGACCACCGAAGCCGGGCGCTCAACAACCTCGCCCGCGGCAATTTGCGATGCGACTTCGGAGGGCAACACACGAATAGGCATGTTTTTATTATACCGCCTGCGGATATAATTGCGTTTCTATGAAATTCACACTCTTGTTAATGGCTGGACTTTGCCCGTTTAGGTTGAATAACAGGCTGAATCGACAAGGGAA
>CAZCPP010000095.1:0-12481 GCA_964500655.1 uncultured Anaerolineaceae bacterium
TTCTTTCAACATGCCGGACTTGACCTTACCCAACTTTGGTAAATGTCAATAGTAGTCGGAATGAGCAGATCATTATCATTGCTCTGGTCATGTTTGGATGGATGCAGTATGCCCGCCTGATACGTGCTAACATAATAAGCGAACGCGAAAGGGAATACGTTCATGCAGCAACATCAATCGGTGCATCAGGGGGACGCATCCTTTTTAGACATTTATTGCCAAATTCTATTCGGGGCTTGCTGGTTTTGATCACATCCGAAATAGGTGCTATGGTGGCAACCGTGTCGGTTTTTTACTTCATCGGTTTAATTGGAGAATCCCCCCTTGGCTTCCTGGCCGATTGGGGTCTGATGTTGAGTGTCTCACGCGATTGGATCGTCACCAGTTCTAACAGACCCTTTGAGTTCTGGTACACCTACCTCCCCCCTGCTTTAGCTATTGTACTTTTCACAGTTGGATGGAGTATGATCGGAGACGGCCTGCGAGACTTGCTTGATCCTCGCACACACTAATTCGATATCCATAAATTTTGGATTTACGATTGACGCATCAAGGCCACACGATACGGATACAAAGTCGCTCGCATCACATCTCCAACCACAGCAGGGTCATTCTCCATGATTGTTCGCGCCACCTCTTCATTTTCCGCTTCGAAGATCGCAATCCCAAACGTAGATTTATCGTTATTCTGTGTGCGTCCCATCAGGATCATCACGCCTTTCTCGGTCAGATCTTTGAGATAAGCGAAATGTTGCGAAACGATGGCATCTTCCTCAGGAGTGGGGCTTTCGGTTAGCATTTCGAGACGGGTAACTTTGAGCACATAGATCCACTGGTTCATGTTATAAACCCTGCCCTAAAAACAAAAAGACGACTACGCCAATCCCACAAGCAAGCAGTCCAAAGAGCAACAAAATTGTGATCAGCCAGCGAGAACTGACTCTATCCTTCTGAATCGCGGACGGAGAAGAGATGATCGGTTTCGAGGGGCGGATTTCCGCATCTACCCACGAATGGGCTTGCGAGCCGCTCGAAAGATCTGGCATCTGCGAAATCAGTCCCCACTCCTTAAGCTTCGCCATACCCTTCTCCAACTTTGCACGCTGTTCCGGAGTCATCTGCTCCAAACCGCTGACCTGCTTTCCGTCCACGACAACAGTCGTCGTGGCAGCTTTGATCAGGTTGCCGACCACGTCCCCCTGGAAGATGTCCGGAACGCCATCCTGGTTTTCATCATTAAACATGGACATCAACTGGTCGTAGGCTTGCCGCTCGGTGGCGGGCATTTCGGCAAGATCATTGTAGGTTTTGCCGTTGAAGTGTATTTGTGGCATGGATATCTCCTCGCTTCTGCAGGGATAAAACTCTAATCCAATTTTACTCCTCTACCGGGTCATCAGGGTGTTCCTGATTCCATAGTGCCACCAGTTCGTGTGCGGATTTTCCGATGTTGTCTTTATTCAAGATATCAGCGTAGAAACTGGTCATATCATTCAACTGCTTGAGCAGGCGTGCGTCAGGACGGAATAGGATGTCCAGGCGGCCGTTGCGAATGGTGGGTGTGAACGTCCCCAGCCCCTCGGCTTTGACGGCCTGCCCGCTGCGGTGCGCCATCAGGATGGCATCGCGCAGTTCGTAGATCGAGAAGCGGATTTCGCCCTCGTTCAACCCCGTGCGCGTGGCAATAACTTCCGTCAGTTGCTCGGTCTGCATAGTGGGTCTAAGTTTGATTTCAGGGCGGTATTTACGGATAGCGGTTATCTTCGAAGCCATGCTTTTCTCCCTGACAGCCAGGTAATGATTGGCTGTCACCCGGATTATATCAATTTTTTGCCGAGAAAAATAGATAATTCGCCGAGATAATTATTTATATTTACGAGAAAATAATATATCTCGGCGAGAATATTTTGATTGCAGGGTTGTACAGGATGTTCTTTTGGCTTGAAATCATGAATTGAAGGGCTTCAGGTTTTTAAGAAGCAGCCTGTCAATCAACCGATTGACCAACCGTAAGTCATTTTCATCTCCTCCGCTATTATACTGTTCGGGGTCGCGGTTGGCTTCAATGTGTGTGGCACGTAGTAAGTCTTCATCCCGATCAAAGTGAATCAGAAAGATGCAATTCCCCGTCCAGCTTCTGTGGAAAAACAATGTCTCATTTTCATAGTATATGAACCACTTATCTTCCATCTCTTTTGGAATGAAACCATTTCTAATCAGGGTGCTTTCAGCCTCCGAGAAGGTTCTGTCTAGGTTCATTTTCACTCTTTTTGTAGGAAAAGGATTTGTTTTCCAATCCGTTCTTTTTGCAATCTTCATTTCAAAACCCCAAAAACGCATCACTCTAATAATCGACTAAACAGAGCAAAACCGACGTAGTAAATCAAAATTGCAGCGATCAAGCTTGGAATAACAGGCCAGTGAAACTGGGTGCTTAACTTAACAAAATAATTGACAAATCCAAGACCAAGGATAATTCCTAAGTGTATGCGATATTGCCTTATATACTTCATAAGACTCTACGATAAACAACATTTTTTAATTTGTTCATAGCCCTAGCTTTCCCACTCACCTAACTTCTCATCCATCTCACGCTGCACATTTGCATACTCTTGGCCTAGCTTTGCCACTTCCGCCAGGTCATCGGGTGGGTTCTCTAACTGCTTTCCCAAATCTGTCAGTTTGCCTTCCAATTCGGCAATTCGGTTTTCGAGTTCCTGCATCTGGACGATGCGGCGACGTTTGGCTTTGGCATCCGGTGTTTTTCTTGACTGTTTGCCCTTTTTGACAACTTCTTCCTCAGCCATAGCCTCTAGCTTGGCAGCTTCCTTCTCGCGCTCATTTTTCAATTGCGTATAAGTACCTTTGAAAACCATCAATTCAGGCTCACCTGGAACCACTTCCCAAATCTGTGTAGCCAGGGCATCGATCAAATAACGGTCATGTGTGACCAGCAAAATCGTACCGGGATACTCATCCAACACGGCCTGCAGGATTTCCTGGGAGGGGATGTCGAGATGGTTGGTAGGCTCATCGAGCAAGAGCAGATTAGTATCCTGCAAAGCCAGTTTGGCCAGCGCCAGCCGCCCACGCTCGCCACCGGAGAGCACGTCTACCTTCTTGAAAACATCATCGCCCGAAAAAAGGTACTTACCCAAATAATCCCGGATTTGCCCTGGCAACCAGGCGGGTTTCATCAATTCAACCTCTTCCATCACTGTACATTTGGGATCGAGACCTTCATGCGCCTGGGCAAAATATCCGATTTCAAGGGATGCACCCAGAGTCACCTCTCCGCCCAGCGCCTCCAACTGACCAAGAGCGGTTTTCAAAAAGGTGGTTTTACCAGCACCGTTTGGGCCGATCAAGGCCGCGCATCCAAGACGGCGCAATTCGATATCCGGTGCAAAGAACAGGAACTTTTCAGGAGTGCCCCGTTTCGTGTCAGCGGGGAATCCAACCTGTAAATCTTTCGTTCTAATAACCAGATCACCAGAGCGTTTTCCAGAGCGCAGGTTCAGGTGCAGCTTGGGCAAGATACGCACTGGTGATCGCAAAGCCCGAACCCGGCGTTCGGCTTCATCAGGGCTCAAATCGCTGGTGGCAACCGAGATCTCCTGGCTGACCTCGATCCATTTCTTGTCTAACACAGTTTCCATGCCAACCTGTTCGATAGCCTGAATGGTGCGGCTAAGGCGGCGTAAACGACCACGCGCCTGGGTTACGTTCTGCCCGGTGATATATTTCTTGACGAACAACACCTCTTTTAGCAGCTTCTCCTTTTCGCGCTCGAAGACCTCCTGACGGCGCTCGGCGCGTTCCTGTCGCTGGAGCAAATAGGCCGAATAATTACCGCGATATAGCTCGTATCCGCCTGCCAGCATTTCCAAGACCACGTTACAGGCTTTATCAAGGAAATAACGATCGTGCGAAACGATGACGGCCGCCCCATCCCAGCCTGCGATGTAGCCCTCCAACCATTCGACGGCGGAAATGTCGAGGTGATTGGTCGGCTCGTCGAGCAGAAGCAGGTCTGGGTCCGAGAGCAGGAGGCGTGCGAGAAAAGCCCGTGTGCGCTGCCCACCGGAAAGATGTTCGATACTCAAGGTGTAGTCCGCTTGGTCAAATCCCAGCCCGGTCAGAACCTGCCGGATGCGTGTCGGATAACTGTATCCGCCATTTTCTTCGAAGTCGTGCTGTAGCTTTCCGTAACGATCCAGGACATCTTTCGCCTGGTCCGGATCGGACATGAGCGACTCGAGACGATGCAATTCAGCTTGTTTGGACTTAAAATGGCTGAAGATAGACTCGCAGGACTCCCACAGCGTACCTTCCATATCGAAATCGGCTTCCTGCGGGAGATACCCGATGCGGACTTTCTTTGCGCACGCGACCGTTCCTGAGGTGGCTTCATCCTCCCCGACCAGAATACGTAGCAACGTGGTCTTTCCTACACCGTTGAGACCAATCAGCGCCATGCGCGCACCCTTTGCAACGGAGAAGCTGATGCCGCTGAAAAGGTCGAAATCGCCAAAGGATTTTGAGAGGGAAGTGGCTGTGATGAGTGACATAATTTTTTTGGTAATATTCGAGTTGAAAAACGCGGATAGATTTTAACCTATCCACGTTGATTCGTTAGAAATTCTAACTAGATTATTAATCCAGGTTTTGGGGCATGTTACCCTCAGGAATGTGTATCGCCTGCTCTTTGCCCAATTCAACTGAGCGTTGATAGGCCGCCCAAATAGCCCGTGAGATGGCGGTGCGAAAACCTGCCTTTTCCAGATAATACAACGCTTCGGCAGAAGTTCCGCCCGGTGAGGTGACTTGGTTACGCAAGGTAGCTGGGTGTCTTTCTGCATGATAGTAGAAATCCACCGAACCTCGTACAGTTTTCAATACTAATTGTTCGGCAATTCGGCGGGGAAAACCCATGTGCACACCTGCATCGATCAACGCTTCGGTGAAAAGGAAGACATAGGCCGGGGCCGGGGCCGGGGCCGGGGCCGACAGTGCTGTCGCCATATCCATATAATATTCATCTTCCACGAAGACCTCCTCACCCAAGGCACCCAAGATCTGACGCGCCATTTCTTGTTGGGTTTCAGATGTCCCATCCGAAGCCGTCCAGACAGTAATGCCTTCACCGATCTGTCCAGGGGTATTAGGCATCGAACGCACGACCGCAGAATGATTCAACGCCTTTCCGATCTTCTGAATTGATGCTCCAGCGACAATCGATAATACTAAAGCATCCTTTTTTATGGGCTTCAGCCCTTTCATGACCTCACTCAATCGTTGTGGTTTGACTGAGAGTACAACTACATCCGCCGAGGAAACTGCAGCAGCATTATCTGTTGTTGTTTGAATCCTATATTTCTTTTGCAATTTCTTACCTCGTCCCTCGCGAGGACCAGCAGCTATCAAGTGCTCAGGTTTGGAAAGTTTTTGGCGAATCAAACCAGCGATCATAGCTTCGGCCATTACTCCGGGACCGATAAAGGTTATTTTCTTGTCTAGCATGATTTTTCTCCTATAAAAATATCATTACGAACCCAATCATCGGGCGAAGCAATCTCAAGATCTTTAATGTCATGAGATTGCCACGATGCCTTGCGGCATCTCGCAATGACTTATCAAGTTATTTCTGGAAATATTGCAGTGCCAGGCGTAGCCGTTCTTCCACGTCATCCGGCGCATCTTTCGGGACCGATTGAATGGCTGCCTGTCCTTCAACTACACTGTAGCCCAAGGCTGTTAAGGCTGCCAGAACCTCCGAATCCGAATCGGTCATCGCCGCAACAGTAGCCAGCGTATCCGCCGGTTTCAAGCGGTCTTTCAAATGCAGAGCGATTTTCTGCGCTGACTTCTTCCCCACACCTGGAACTCGACTCAACAGTTCTGGTTCATCGCTAAAGACTGCCCGTTGAACAGACTCGATGTTCATAGTTGATAGTACCGACAGCGCTACTTTTGGTCCAACCCCGGCCACACCCAGCAGCAAATTGAACAGGTCACGGTCAGCCTGGGATTCAAATCCGTAGAGTGTCAATTCCGTCTCACGGACAACCAAGTGAGTGTATACAAAAACCATCTCACCGATTTTCGTCTGTCCTCGCAAGGGAGCAGGGACATAAACGCGCACCCCAACACCGCCGATTTCAATTACAAGCGCGTTATCCTCAATCTGGGAGACTTCACCACGGATGGTTGCTATCATATCAATCTCACTTTAGAACAATAATGAAACACCAATACCAGCTACCAAGATCATAATAATGCCGGGTAATAATGATTTCCGTAAAGCCAATGAACCTGTTATTAATGCAATGCCACCTTTTACGGTGGTATTCGACATAGTAGCAAGTACGATTGCCAGGGCTGCTTTGTCCATTTGCAACACACCTGTTTTACTCAATTCCGCCATAGACAGGGTAATGGCATCCACATCTGCAAGCCCGGATATTACACTGGAGAGATACAAGCCGGTATCACCTAAATACATTTGAGCGGTACGGGAAACAAGCAATACAACCCCATACAATAAACCAAATTTTATGGCTGACATCAAGTCAAAGGGATTTGAAAATTGAACGTCCCCTTTTTCATTTGTCCGTTTCGCAAAGATAAGGTATCCGCAATTGGCCAAACCAACCAATCCTGCAACAGTAATTGGTAGCCAAACACGACTTAGCAAAGCTGAATTAACCACGCCCACTTCAATCAATACGCGAGCAAACATGACTGTCCAGGCAACAGTAATTGCCAAGACAAACGGTTTTGAGAGTTCAGGCTCACGTTTACTACGCTCGGAAAAGCTGAGTGTGACAGCTGTGCTGGAAACCATTCCACCCAGCAAACCTGTAATCCCAATCCCCTGCTCAGGGCCAGCTATTTTTATCGCCACGTATCCAAGGAAGCTAATCCCTGAGATGAAAACGACCATGAGCCAAATTTTGAAAGGGTTAAGCACATCGAATGGTGGGGGCAAAAAATTCTCATTTGGTAAGATCGGTAATATGATCGCGCTAATAACCGCCAACTGCAATGCAGCGAGCACATCCTCTCGTGTAAGCGCACGGGCAAATTTATCGGTTTCCAATTTAATCGATAGTAATACTGTAGTCACAATACCGAGGGCAATTGCCAAAATAAGATAGTCCCAATAACATAAGGCACCAATTGCGACAGCGATCACAATGGCAACTTCAGTTGTCAATCCGACCTTCCCTTTGCGCGCATCTGTAAAATAGGCCATGGTAGTAAAAAATCCCAAGAACAAAATAATTCCTAAAAAGGGAAGTGCTGAGTTGAGTTCATCTGCAAGCATGGCAGCGATAGCGCCCTGCAAGGCTGAATAAGGCAAACGTACGTTCGCCTGCAATAAGCTCACTGTTTGAGCCCCCATGTGCAAATTCTCGTTGCAGACCAATCAGGAATCCAATAGCAATTGCAGTACCAAAACGTAAGAACAAATCAAAATTTTCCATTAGATTTTCCCTTGTTTATTAGCAATATTTAATATTCTCGAACTGTGTAAATGTGTGATCGCTACCGCCAACGCATCTGCAGCATCATCAGGCTTGGGAATTGAATCCAACTGCAGTAGCACCCGTACCATTTCCTGCATCTGACGTTTACCTGCTGAGCCATATCCTGCTACCGCCTGTTTGATCTCGTTTGGCGTGTACTCGGATACTTCCAACCCAACTTGGGCAAGTGAAAGCAAAATGACACCGCGCGCCTGCCCGACTGCGATTGCCGTGGTCACATTGCGTTGAAAGAACAATTTTTCGACGGCAACTGTATCAGGTTTGTGTTCACGGAGTAAAGCTTTCAGTTGATTATAAAGAATCACCAACCGTTCAGGGGCGGGAGTATTCTTCGGGGTGGTGATGACGCCATGTATAACAGCCAGCAACTCTCCATCCGGTTCGAGGCGGACGAGTCCGTAGCCGGTTGTTGCAGTTCCCGGGTCAATTCCAATAGCAAGTGTCATATCCAGAGAATCAATTCGGGGCGACCGGCTGGTCGCCCCAGACTACATTATTCGGCTTCGAGCGCTGCGAACGCTTCTTCCGACATCGTCAAATTTGAGTACACATTCTGGACATCATCCATTTCTTCGAGGCTTTCGATAACTCTCATTACCTGTAAAGTCTCGCTAACTTCAAGTGCCACTTCTTGCTTGGGAACCATGCGCAAACCGGCTTCATCCGGAGTTACTTTGGCAACATGTAAGTGATCTGCAATAGCTTTGAAGGATTCAACTGGGCCGGTGATCTCGATCACACCCTCATCTTCGGTGACATCATCAGCACCCGCTTCAATGGCAAGTTCGAAGGCACTATCATAATCCAGCCCGCTGGAGGGGAAAGCAAAGTATGCTATCCGATCAAATTGCCAGGAAACCGCGCCGATTTCGGCCATGCTGCCACCACTTTTCGATAACGCGTGGCGAATCTCTGATACCGAGCGATTTCGGTTATCTGTGACGGTTTCGATCATCATGGCTACGCCTTTTGGGCCATATCCTTCATACATGATCTCTTCGTAGGCAACACCATCTTTATCTTCACCGGAGCCACGCTTGATGGCACGCTCAATATTGTCTTTGGGCATGTTTTCAGCGCGGGCCTTATCAACAGCCAGGCGTAGACGAAAATTGATTTCCGGATCACTGCCGCCCTCACGCGCAGCTACAGCGATTTCGCGACCAAGACGGGTAAAAAGAGCGCCGCGTTTGGCATCTGCTGCGCCTTTTTTACGCTTGATGGTGGACCATTTTGAATGTCCGGACATACGAGTTCTCCTTCAAAGAACCCGCCTGCATTTACCGTATCAATTTAGAAATTCAGCTGATTGCGGCACAAGGAGGCGGGAGATATTTTCTGGATAAAAAATTATACCATGCAGGCTTATTCCCCTATGTTCAATATAGCTTTCCCATTGGTAAGTTCACGGTCATAGTATTCTTCCAAAGCCGCATTTGTGCTACGCAGGCCAGCTACCACCTGCTCAGTCCACTGCAGATATTCGGTACGGCGTTTATGATTCCAGTTTTTTGGTGGCATGCTGTTCAGATCGTGGATATTACAACATTTGTCTGCCAGCGTGATCAATCGTGCACCATTCGATTTTTTCGGTGCTGCCTCGATCTGCAAACGTTTACGTTTGATTTTGGGTAAATTTTTGTCATCTGTTACTTCGAGTACTAAAGATAACACTTCGTCTCCAAAATTATCTCGGATTTCCTCGGGGCCTGTATTCGTATCTTCAATCGTGTCATGTAAAATGGCCGCCAGCAGCACATTTGCATCCCGCACGCCACCCACATTCCACAGCAGTTGTGCTACTTCTATTGGATGATTGATATAGGGTGATTTGACGCTATCCTTACGACGTTGGTTGCGGTGTTTGCCGGCTGAGAAACGGTAAGCTTTGAACAGTAGACCTGTGTTTTCAGGATATTCCATACAGAAAGTCCTTTTGCAAGACTAGATTTTGGAGATAAATCATAATTCTTCGAAGGAGAAGGTTATTTTCTATTTCTAAAGAAATTTACACAGATTGCTTAGCCTTTTCAAAGGCAGCTCGCTCGGCCATTTGAGCGCGCAAAGAGTTAATATCACCCTCAATAAAAAACAAAGCCCCGAGGTAGAAGAAGAAGCACAATATCCAGGCTGTGATGCAAATCACCAAAATGGATGTCTTTAAATTGGAAGCATCCGCAATTACGCCAGCCAGTAATGGTGCAAAAGCAGCCCCTGCATTTTCGATGAAATATTCCACCGCTTGTGCCGTGCTGCGGACCTCAGGCATTGTGACATCATATACAGTTGAAATAACGTTTGGAGATGAGAACGGCATGAATAACGCGGTCAGGATCATCAAAACAAAGAATGTGTTCCGGGCTTCTACAGGTGTATTGATCGCAAAGAAAAGAAAGACCGCACCCATCAGCACGCCGACACTGGAGACGATCACACGGCCTTTAAGCGTCCGTTTAAAAGCCCAATCTCCCAACCAGCCACCAATAAAGTAGCTGGCTGCCAACACGAGAATAATGGGAGCCATGGTGAACAGAATGCTATCCTCATCGTAGCCTCGTTCTAAGGCTAAATAAGTAAAGAACCAGACCGTGATGACGTTCCAGGGAAAGACTCCCGCAAAACCTTGCAAGAATACAAACCACATCGTGCGTTTCTTGAATACTTCTTTGGCTTGTTCCCACGAAAAGCGATACTGACCGATTTCTAAATCCTCCAATTCGGGTTCGGCCTGCCCACGCGGTATCTCCTTTACACCAAAGAATATGAAAATAGCAACAACGATTCCCAACCCACCTGTTATATAGAAAACAGAGCGCCAGCCACCTAGTGCAGGGGCGACCATCAGCGCCAGGATCATCCCTATCAGGTAGCCAATTGGCTGGGTCAATTGCAGCAAGCCATAGATCTTACTGCGCATCTCAGGCCCGAAATAATCTGCTGTCAGGCTGTACAAGCCGGGATAAGAAGAATCATCTATACCTGTAGAAGCGCGCGTAGCAAAGAAGGTCGGGTAAGTACGGGCGATTGCGCTCAACCAGGTGGTTGCGCCCCAAATTATGGATGCCAGTGCCAATAACTTCGCCCGGGCAAAACGATCGTACAAGTAGCCCCATAACGGGTAAAGAAAAGTGCCAACCAGCATGGCGCCGGTCATGACCGCACCCATCTGGGTCATGCTGATGCCAAATTCGCCCATCACTTCTGGCAGTAACGGATTGATCAATTGTTTATCAATCTGATGCAACAACATAAATGCCAGAAAGATAGCTATGACAAACCAGCGGTAGCGTGATTTTTTTTGTGCCATGGGGACCTCACCAAGTGGGATTTTAATTAGTCTACATTACAAAAAAGAGCGAGTCAATTGACTTTTGTCATTTCACTCGTTCTCTTCGTCTCCAGATAGGATCTCCTGTGCTAGTTTTTGCAATTCTTCGGCATCCTCCGTGTGGCTAGCACGCCAGTATTGATCCAATAAATCTAATGGTGAAAGGCTGCTGACAGTTTGATCAGCTGGCAGGCGAATACGCGCCTCCACCTGTGGACGTTTGACCAGGTGAAACTCAAAGGCACTTTCGGTGTGCTTCCGCAAAGCGACATCATCAATTAATGTATCCCATTCGCGCGGATATTCAACAGTCAGGCGTACGATGGCACCTTCTAACTCTTTCGCTTGGGGCAACACGGATTTTAGCGTTTCGGTCACATTCTCCCCTGACTCTAAAACTGCTCGGCAATCTACAAATGGTCTTATGCCCTCAAGTTTTCTCCACTCAACCTGCGTTTGCCCCTTTTCCACCTCCGCGATGACAAAGAATTTTTCATCTTTGGCTTCGCCAAAGTCCACGCGTTCAATCGAGCCGGGATAGATCACCGGTGGATGCTTTCCTTCATTCAAATCTTGGGGTTTATGGATATGACCCAACGCTACGTAATCTAAACGTTTATCCTTTACTAGCGATCCGGGTAACACCATGTCTGAGCCCAACATCACGGTTCTTTCTGAGCCGTATGCTGCGCCCTGCACCGAAGCATGCGCTGTCAGGATGATGGGCAGGTCTGAATCGGCATTTTCCAACCAACCCATTAGCAATTCAGTTAGCCGGGTTTCGATCTCGCTGTAAACTTCCGCCCGATCCACTCCACTGATTTCCAACGCTGCCATCAGTCCAGAGCGTGAAATATAAGGCATAGCTATTACTTGAATAGGCATATCCAGGCCATCAGCGCTCAAAAACTGTGGTTTTTGCAACACACGAATATGAGGGATTCGCAAAGTATCAAATTCCTGCACTGCATGGGCACGTCCTGCTGCGGGGGACATATCATGGTTACCGACCAATAAAAATGTTGGTATATCCGCCTGAGAGAGCCGCATAACCCGTCGACCCCACTCACGTTGAAAGGTGGGAGCAGGTGAACGGTCCTTGTAAGCATCACCCGCAAAGATGACCAGATCTACTTTTTCATTGATGGCCGTATCCACGATCATATCCAGCGATTTCAGGAAGTCCAGTACGCGCAAGGGTAAACCTGTCCCTGGATCGTGTCGGCCGTAGTTGGCCATATCAATGTGAGCGTCGGCAAAATGGAGGAGTTTGAGCATCTTTTTTATGGAAATTTACTTGACCAAATCATTGGCTTTTGGGCATATAGTTCATCCTAATTTCGGATATTGATGTCTTACCATTAACTACTGCCATAATCTCATTTACTGTAAAAATCTGAAGCTCAACACTTGTAAACATCATTCTCAAATCACGATAGTCATATGGAATTTCAACGAGATACAGGTATGGCCGAAGCACAGGTACACCATCTGGAATTTCCGTAATCGGGGCAACCTTTCTCCGATTTGGATCAGACACATTTTCTCCGTAGAATTATATTAATCCTATGGTTGTTCGCCCAAATCTTGCAATGCCTGC
>CAZCPP010000096.1:0-12232 GCA_964500655.1 uncultured Anaerolineaceae bacterium
GCTATCCTCCAATTGAATAACCACTTCATCACTATTTAGATGCGATTGCCCTAGGTAGCGTGTCCATGTTTGACGAGATTGGTTGAAGGAGTGAATAATTCCATAAACGCAGAGGGTTTGGCCTGACATGGCGGGGGTGATCTTTGACCAGTGGGTGCAGGTGGATTCACTGGTTGAGGGAGTTTGCGTTCTATTGACTACCTTTGTTGGGCGCGGTGTATATGTAGAACGGGGCGTACGGGTTGGTGTGGGGGATGCAGATGTTTGGTTGCCAGAAATGTTGACAAGCATAAGGATGACTATGACAATGCCTATTATGATGATCCAGCCATAACTCTGATTAATTTTACGGCGGGCAATGAGATCTCTCAACTCTTTTTCAGAAACGGGTCCAATGCCTTTTGGGTTAGGGCCATACTTGTTTGGGCCGGGTTCACTATCTTGAAGCAAAGCCAAAATAATGAAGATTTGCCCAAAGGGGATCAGAATGATTAATATATTCCAACCGCTCCCTCCTGTATCGTGGAAGCGGCGAACGGTTGCACCTAAGTTCGACAAGGAAATAATGAATGCAACAAAGATGAATGCTAATTGTAAAGTGGGGCTGGCTCCATATGGATCTATTGCAAAGGACAGGATAATAACAGAGATATATGCAATAAAGTTAAATAAAAATAAAAGCCAGAATTCTTTTCGACGGGCACGCCCATCAAATGAAATGTATTTTTTGAATATATTTATCTTTTCGTTGCGGGCGTATGCAGGGACGGGTGGTAAATCGGTTAATTCTTGAGCGGGTAATTCACTCTTGCAATAGCGGCAAAGAATAGCTTCATCTTGAATCTCCTCAGCGCAATAGGGGCATTTTTTCATTTTATTCCTCTAATTATCATGGGCATTTCCTTTACATAGGAGACAACGAAACAACAACTCGGAAAAAACAAAACCCAAAATGTAAGCATTTGTAAGCATCTCAAGCCAAATTTCGTAACTTCTTCTTTGTTATCAATCAATAATCCTTGCGGGGGAGGCAAGGATTTGCCAATTTATCTCGATTGTCCCAAAAAATTTACAAAATATACGGTTTCCTCATATTCTCAAACATATTTCGTAACTTATTCTTTGTTATCAGTCAATAATCCTTGCGGGAGGGGCAAGGATTTGCCATTTTGCCTCCATTGTTTGATAAACCAGGCCAATATCCTGCTCCAGTTCTTCGATAGCCCAGGCGGCCTTACGATAAGCCCAGACCTGATAATTTGGAGCGCGTTCTATCTCCAGAGAGTAGACTTTATTCGCCAACAACTCGACGATACGATGGTTCAGCGCGCGTTTATCGCCGGGAATGATCGGACGCGGCATGCGATCAGGAATACCTTGATTTAAGCACGCTTCACGGACTCGTAAGGCTGTTTCACGCCAACCAGCCCCTGCCTGGCCATAACTTTTCGCCGGGTATAGACGCTGGTACGTAGATAGTAGATCGGAAAAACGCTCGCCCAACACCTTGAAAAAGTATTCCTTTTGCTGGTCTGAAAGCGTCAGGCCGGAAGCCAACACAAACTGACCACCGTGCCCCGCCGTCCAACGGATAATGGATTCCAGCGTGATTGCATCATCACAAAGGCCGGGCAACAGGGGCATAGCAACCGTCCCGGTCGGGATTCCGGCAGCGGCCAGTTTCTCAATTGCAGCAAAGCGCTTTTCCGCTTTGGGAGTGAAGTGCTCCATTTGAGATATACGTTCATAATTAGGCGAATCTGGTGTCGAGATTATGCTGAAAGCGACCACCACACGTGCCTTCTTATGGATGGCTTTCAACAGATCGATGTCATCCAATACTTGGGGGTTGCGCTCCAGCACAAAGACCGGGAATCCCAGCTCGTGACATACCTCCAGCATCTGACGTGACAACCTGAATTTGCGTTCGGCGGGTTGGTAATCTCCCGTGAAGATCAAGTCAACTGGCGCACGGTTTAATGCCCGACGCAGAAGGTCAGGTGCATTCTCTTTGACCTTGATGTGATAAGCGAAGTCAGTCGGATCGTCGTAGGGCGAAAATTTGCGCTCGCGGCAATAACAAAACTCGCAGCCATGCTGGCAGCCGAGGTAGGGATAGGCGCTGTAGCGCGTCCAGAACCAGTGGTCTGCGCGTTTGTGTTTATTAAGAATGGTTTTGGGCTTGTAAGGCTCAAATTTGACGCGGCGAGTCATACAAACAGTTCCGATTTAGAGATATACACTTTCAATCCCAGTAATATATTTCGAGTTGCGCGTCACAATGAAGGGAAAGAAACCTGACATCTTATCAACAAGCGGATCAAGTTGCTTATCATATTTCAATTCCACGACCACATGCTTCTGGTCTAAAAAACGGCTTGAAAAGCGGTTACTGAACTTCTTGACCCTGTAATAAGATAAGTCAGTGTCAATCGTTATGCGAAATCGTTGGTCTTTGGTTGCAAAGTACCAGCGATTATAGCGATTACACATCACAACGTGCAATCCGCGTAAATGCAGGCGCACGTCACTCGGTAAGTCAGACGACTGGATAATTTCCTGAAAATCTCGAAAAGTAAAACCATCATCCAGTCGAAACTCCGGGAAGGGGTAGGAGTGTTTCGTGCCAACCAATCCACTTTTCACCTTGAATTCCAACACCGGATTTTCAACCTGTTCAAGAGGGTTACCATACCAACGTATGCGCACTTTGTACCGGTCAGCCATACCAGTGACGTTGGTATGGTAATTATCAAGCTGCTCGGAATCAAGATACAGATTGTTGACATAGCGCGGAGGATATGGTTCATAGAACATGCCGGGATGCCGTTTGACAAGCATGCGGACTTGCCCTGCATCCATCCCCTCGACCAGGAATTTACGCTCGTAACGATAATCTCGTTGTTTTGGCTCGTTCATCGCTTCTTCACCGGTCCTACCATATGCCCTTGTTATCCATAAACGTGATCTCCAGCGACGGAGACAATTCCCGCAGCGCAGCTTTAGCCTCCGACAGTTGGTCCATGTAGCGGAACTCAATCATGTAGGCCGCTTCCAGCATCTCGGCTGTTTCGTCAAAGCGCAGCAGTTTCAGTTTGACCGTGTGGGTGCGTAGGGTATCCGTAATCTGATCGAGACTTACTGCCGCCGGGTTATGGCTGGCAACCGATAGATGCAAATTAACATCCGCATCAGAGCGGCGCATCAGCCTGCTCAAACCTATCAACGCTATGCCCGCAGCCAATGCAACCAACGTAACCATGCGCTGGTTATCTCCCAGGCCAATGCCGATACCAATCGCAAAGAACAGGTAGGCCAGTTCTTCCGGTTCCTTTACTGCAGCACGGAACCGTACAATGGAAAGCGCACCTACCAGACCCAAGCTGAGCGCCACCGACGAGCGCACTACCAGGATGATAAAGGTTGTGGTTACGGTCATCAGCATGAAATTTGAAGCAAACTTACGGCGATTGCTCAGTGAAGAACCCCAGTGTATATATACCACACCTAAAATATAGGCACACATTGCTGCTAGGATTAGGTTGATAAAAAATGTTGTCAGGCTGACAGTGCTTGCCTGGCTGGCAAAAAACTCTTCGATCAGGTTATCGGTACTCGTTCCAGATTGGGGAGCGGATGGAGCAACGGGAGCAGTCTCCGCATCCGAAGGAGAGGCGGGTGCATCTCCTTCAACTGGAGGTGATTCTTCGCCCGGTTGAGGTGCATCGCCTGAAGGAGGCGCTTCCTCGCCAGGCGACGTACCTTCTCCCGGGGTACCGCGCACATCCAGATCATCAAATTCGACCGTGACATTCCCAATAGCATGCAGCAAAATTGCACCAGTCTCAAGAGGTTCTGAATCAGTAATAGTCAGAGCAAGTTCATCGTTGATGTAAACTTGGTGCTCTCCGCCTGAAACCGTGATCTTAATACTCATCCAGGTATCAGCCTGAACAGTCGTAGTAGGTGAATTCCCTAGTTGATTGGGTATTCCATCTTTCTCTTTTTCAAGAGACAGCATGCCTGTGGTAAATCGCAGGCTATATGTATTGCGATCACGGAAGTAGTAGTTGATGAGAGCTTCTCCCTCACCAGAGTATTTCATTTTTACGGTCAAAGTTATCTCCGACCAATCGCCAAGGTGCAGGGCAAAACTACCTGGAGGCAATTTGAGTGCACCCTCCGTAATTGTCACATCCGGGTGAGTTTCCCATCCTTCCAGTGTGGGGCCATCAAATGTCTCTTGAAAACCTTCCCCCTGTGCACTGACCATGGCTGGATTTACCAGAATAAACAGGAGACTGGCAATAATAATGACTGTACAAATTCGTAATTTCTTGTTCATGATGATCCTTCTCCTCTCAAGATGAAAATGGTTTATTGATCCATTACGGGTTGTGTTTCGGATTTGGTATTTGCTTCTGGTGCAACTTGCCACTGACCGGAATCCAGTACAGAGCGCAGATACTGGCTACGCTGGGCGGTCATCATTTCCAAGCTTTGACGCTCTTGAACGAACTGATCGAGCGTAAACATGGCTGGCTGCCCAACAAAATGTTTATCGCCTGTTTCTTTGGTCAAGTAGGGGGTTAACATAGCTTGCCATGCTTGTGCCTGCTTATTGAAATATTGCGAATTAAATCGATGCTGCACTAGCAAATCGACATAGGCAGCATAATCCTGGCGATACCGCTCCACCTGGAAAACTTTGGTAAACAAGGGTGCCCACTGCAAGGGTCCGAGGCAGCACGAATTGCCATACAGCGGAAACGTGGCTTCGCCGCCAAAATTGGCCCATGAATTGTTCAAATCCCAGGCGATAAATGAAAATTTGTCCGTAGCAGGATCGTGATAGAGATAAAAGTTATTGCCTGTGTAGGGATAAGTATCCAGATTTAGCGTGGTGAAAAGAACTGCGATATAGCGAAGGTATCCATCTACATTAAATACCCGTTCCAAAGCCTGTGTAAACTCAGCCTCAGTTTGGTATTCTGCCCCGTCAATCACATAACAAAGGTTGATGATGTCGCGATAGTCGGGATCGTCAAGATTGGTTTGTAACCTGTAGGCTACTTCCCCACGTGGTTTGGGGTAATCTTCAATATCCTCGCCATAATAAGCTAAGTCGGCCGCGCCTTCTTCGAACCAGGCATCTGCCTTATACAGGTTGCCAATTCCATCATCGCGCCCGAAACGATTGCCTACGTGCTTACTGTCTACGCGCTCAACCATGGTATAGACCCCCCAATACATGCTGGCTTTATCATCGTCGACGATATCAATCCAAAATTCAACGTAGGCAGTATGCCCTGCTGGTACACCTGCGAACTGCATCATATCGTACGATATCTTTTCACGCAGTAGTGAAGCATCCATAAAATTGTTATGGAACAAGAGTTGTTTCAGGTTGTGATATTCTTGCTCGACAATGTAATCATTGATGTCTATCTTCCAGGATTTTTTTAAGCCCGATCCGCCCAATGAGCCGTTACCCTTCATGCTGACAGAAACATTCTCTACAACTTCCCCAAAAAGAACCACATCTGCTTTGACGCGAGTTTTCGAATCTGGCTGCTCCCACATGCGATTCCATTCAGCTTGTGTGATGCGTAGCTCAACAGGCCGTACCTGGCTGTCGTCGAAGATAGTCCAGTAGTCCACGCTGCTGGATCCGGGATAACGCACGCTGACAGTAATCGTATCAGTCGCCGTATTACCCTGTGAATCTGTCACTTTCAAGGTTATCTTGTATTCTCCAGAACGTTTGTAGAGATAGCTGGCGTAGCCACCTTCTGCGGTTGCATCTGTGTCGTAGATACCATTGGTATCCAAATCCCATTCATATTTTACGATTTCCCCCCCACTGGATTGGCTGCCAAAAGCACTGAAATAAACTGTTAATGGCGACCAACCTTTTACAGGAGTAGCATACGCATAGGCTTGTATAACTTCGCTGGAGGGCAAATCTTCTACTACCCCGGCTCCCTGGGATGGATTGACAGCTACCAGAGCAGTTGTTCCCAGCAGGAAGACAAAGATCAGTGCAACTTCAAAGATGCGATAAGGTTCGCGCTTGCGAAGGACATCAGACATGGTGTCTCTTCTTTTGCCAGAAAGCCAGCGTTACCAGCCCTATTGGTAATGCAACTGCACCACCGCAGAGCAAGCTGGGCCTGCCAGGGGATTCGTCGGAAGGCAGGGCAGGTTCAGAAACGGCATCCGAAGGCTGTGTAGCCGGGGGCGGAGCTTCGATGGGCGCGTCCCCACTCAGCAGGGACAAGTCGTCTACCCAGAGCTTGCCAGTGTTGCTGGTACCTTCGTAGGTATCAAATCCAAAGGCCATGCCCATAATTTGATCCGGTTTGGCAAAGGGCGTGCCAGCTCCTGCCTCCCAATCAGCGCGATGAAAGTCCTCCCAACGGAGTGAGATCAGTATCCAGCCATTCGCGCTTTCGGGCGGTGCTTCGATTGTGTAGAGATAGGTTTCCTCCTCGTTATCGTTCCCGGCGTAAAGGTCTACATTGAAAACCAGGCCTATCTGGGCAGCGTGCAAATAGAAACTTATCCCCTCACCGCTGCTCCAGTTTTGCGCGCTATCATAAAAGATCGCACAGGTAGCCCAGGCCTCTGGTGCAACATTAAAATCGAGGTACAGTGCGAATCCTCCATTGTTAACCGAACCTGTTTCGGCGGCGCAGTGCATCGATGTGGGCGTGCCTTCATCCCAAAATGACTCCCATCCATTTGTACCAGGCGGATTACCAGCTTCGAAGTTATCGATCAAGCTAGCGGTTTGGAGTGGTGCGGGATTTATCTCATGCTGGGGCGACTCCTCTGAGGGGATGGCAGGTTCGGGCGCGGGTTGAAGCGGAACGTCTGCCCTCCAGCGGTTGTAAAACACGTTCAACAGCGATACGAATTCTTCGGTCGCTTTGCGGCTGCCAGCTTCTGATGGGTGGTCATCCCCGGATGAATAGTGAAGAGTATTCCCCCCCCCGGTTACGTGTTCAACCCTTCCGTTGTTGTAGCGGTGGTGCGCATCGGGGCTGGTGAGCACATTGTAAAAATCAAAGACCCCGACATTGTTGAGCATGTAGTTATTCTCACGCAACCAATCGTTGACAAGCCACTGATTAAAGGCACGTGCGTTGGCCGCATAGGTTGGATCGCTCAATGGCGGCGCGGTAATGACTACGAACAGCTTATCGGGGCGGGTAACAAAGTATTGCAGCAACTGGTTGTAGACATACTTTGCACCACCCACGCTCATATCTTCATAGGTGCCCGGTGGATCGTTTGGATTCCCTGACAGCTCCGAATTCGGGAAACAAGATTTGAACATGATGATCTGGTTCTCACCACCGGGATCTGAAAGCATGCGCGGATAGTAAGAATTTTGCCCACTTTCATTGAAAAGTGCGTTCATATAGGTAGGCGTCTCAGCGCTGCGGAACCATTCCATCCAATTTGGAATATCGGTATTATCGCCGATGCCGTCCGGTCCCCAGCCGTAGTTGGTGTCGCTGACGAAATAATTGTTTTCGCCAAGCGTGCGTCCCAGATCGCCGTAGCCATCCGTCAGCCAGTTCTCGCCAGTAGAATGATGGATGAATATCAGCTTGACAGGTTGGCCCGGCGGGTTAGGGTTGTCGGTCTGAGCCTGCGGCATTGGGGCTGGCAGCGCGGCAATCAGCCAGAGTGATAGTAAACCTGTCGCGATAGTGACAAAAATGGTTTTTGATTTCATTACACCCTCCCAGGTTAAGGAACGGATAGATTTACGGGACTGGCTCCAGATACATATCCAATCCGCGATTGCTGACGAAGGGAATAAAACCCAGATTGCGTGAGGTTTGATACACCCAGGCTACATTCTCCGGTTCGAGGGCATAATCCACGGTAAATACCGGAAAGCCCTTTTGCCGGGCGATATTCAGGTAATGTAGATATTCTTCACTGCTGACGTGTAACGTACTTTCGGAGTATTCATCAAACTGATCCTGGCAGATGGGCGGCAGCGAATCGTAGTATGCATCCGAATCGATATCGTCATCCGTGCGCGGCAGCGGGCAATCACCTTCGGGTTCGTTATCTGCGCCGCCATCGAACCAGACCTGTTCCTGCGCCAGAGCATCTATCACTTCTACATATTCGTCATTTTCGACCAATTCAGCTGCGTTCTGCGCGACGACGACACATTCCGCACAGCGGCTTTTAACAAATTCGTGAATGTCTGCTACAAACCAGATCATCTCCTGCACCGGATCAACGTCGTCTTGCCTGGCGACTTCAACAACATTTTCGTCCGAGTAAGCTTCCACCCAATCCAGATACACGCCATCAAAGCCAACTTCCAATATCGTGGACAACAGTCCATCGTCTGCCAACCAGATCTCCAGCCACTCGTCATACCAGAAAGCAACCGGGTAATTCTCGGCCCAGCCGTCGGGGTCTTCACCAACGATCCAGGTAGGATTTCCAACTCTCCAGTTATCTTTCCAGTAAACGCGGTACGCTTCGGCTTCGCCGATATCAATGTAGGCCAAAACCAGCTTACCCGTATCGTGCATCTGATCAATGACCTCCGCCATCGGATAATCTTCATCATCCACCACCGATGGGATGAAATCCAGCACCAGCATGTCGTAATCGGATGCGACCATTTTATCTATCGTTTCATCGTCCGGGATATCACCGATAAAATAGAACCAGTGCGTGACGCCCTCTAATAATTTCGTTTCTGACCCTCTACTCCCCTGCACAAAGCTGGATGGCCTGATCCTATTGCGGGCCCAGAAGTCGGTGATGACGTCCTGCAAGTCGTTTTCGACAGCGGTGGCATTCTTCGGGTCCGGCCCGAAGCGGAAGTTGAACTCGTTGACCTCTTGCGTCCACGGTTCCCATTCAGGGTCCCAAGTCCACAAGGCATGGTTCATACCGCGCTGTTCAAACAATTCCATCTCATCGCGCATAAAGTCTGCCGCATTCGGCACCCAGCGTATTACACCAAACTCATTGACAGATACAGGTACACCGTGCTCCTGCTTGAAATCGTCGATATCGGATAGAGATTTATCCAGCCAGTCACGGTCAAAAGTGTCTGGTTCATCATCCCAATCGGTATCAAACTCGTCTGGATAGCCATTGTTTGCAGGCAGCTCCTGATGCGTATATTGATCTTGCGGCTCATATTGATGCACCATGTAAACCATATGCGAATCATCGCTCGGCTCCAGATAAGGTAACCAGCTCACTGCGCCCCAACCCATTCCGCTCACCAGAATAGGCGTTTTACGATCCACTTCCCGAATGCCTTCCACAATGCTTGGATAGAAGTGATTCCAATCGTATGTGCTGCCAGAATATTGTGAATAAAATTCCTCGGGTTCATAGAGCTCGAAAACAACACCACTGCTATTTGGTTCACACATCAGGTCATACCCAACAACAACAGGATTGTCACTATAACGATCAGCCGTATAGCGCCACATCTCAACCCAGGCATCCTGAGCATCCTGATCTCTCCAAACTGACTCTAACAGCAGTTTAGGGTCAAACCAGTCACCCGCTCCCTCACGATAGAAGGTGAAATCACTGCGGCCTGGCCCAGTCCTGAATGTAATGACCGCGAAAAGGTCTGCCTGAGCAGCCATCGCAAGCAAATTATCCAGGTTGGCTTGCACAGCCTCATCCAACACGTATGGCGGGCGTTCGGTAAACAATCCGGGGTAAGAGAGATTAACATAATTTGCTCCCAGCGCAGCCAGACGATCAAAGTCCGCTTGCGAGTAAGGAGGACCAACATGCCCAGCTCCTAGAAATTCCGAGCCGTCCAGGTTTGGCACTACCACACGCTGCCAGATATTCGCGCCGCGCAATTGAGTACCGTTCGTCCAAAGCGCCCATTTATCTATATCCGCAGATAATCCTGGGGATGGCTCAGAAATCGTTGTAGGAACTGGCTCGGTTGTGGGCGCTTCTGGCGTATCAGTGGAAGGAAAAAAGGCCGAGCAAGCAAAGTGGGTGAAAACTACGATCAACCATCCCCAAGTCTTTAGGCAGCGCAAACGATCTCCTCCTTTCTGAAAAACGCAATAACGATTTCCATTATACAAATTCATACCTCCGAAAATAATTTCACTCTCATAGTAAAATAGGACTATCCTATCTTCGAGGTATCCCATGGACATCCCTTCCTTTGACGGCTGGACCTGCCCCATTCCACTAAAAAACTACCCCACAATTGTGATGGGACATGGTGCGGGCGGCAAGATGATGAACGACTTGATTCAACACCTGTTCGCTTCAGAATTTCATAACGATCTGCTTGCGCAATTAGGCGACTCCGCAACCCTGGACATGGCTCCGTTAAATGGCAAACGTTTAGCGTTTTCTACCGATTCGTTCGTTGTCAGCCCACTATTCTTTCCCGGTGGCGATATTGGTGAGTTGGCCGTAAACGGCACAGTCAATGACCTGGCAATGAGCGGAGCAAAGCCGCTTTTCCTTTCAGCAGGATTCATCCTCGAAGAAGGCCTGGAGATGGAAACGCTGGGACGCATCTCCGCCTCGATGGCGCGCGCTTGCGAAGCTGCAGGAGTGCAGATCGCGACAGGGGACACAAAAGTCGTTGACAAGGGACATGGCGATGGTGTCTACATTAATACAACCGGTATCGGGGTGATCCCTGAAGGGATTAACATTGCGCCGCAAAATGCAAAGCCTGGCGACTCTATCATCGTCAGCGGGACAATGGGCGATCATGGCATCGCCATCATGTCGGTGCGCGAGGGTTTGAGTTTCGAGAGCCAGATCAAATCCGATACCGCCCCACTGAATGAAATGATCACTGAAATGCTGGCCACAACGAAAGAAATCCATTGCCTGCGGGATGCCACCCGCGGCGGACTCTCAGCCGTGCTAAACGAACTGGCAGTCGCTTCTGGTGTAGGCATCGAATTTGAAGAAGAGAAAGTGCCAGTCCACCCAGCGGTTAATGCCGCCTGTGAGATGCTGGGTCTCGATCCGTTTTATATTGCCAATGAGGGCAAGCTGGTAGCCTTTGTGCCTGAAAAGCATGCTGAACGAACACTTATGACTATGCGCAAAAGTGAATTTGGAAAAGAAGCCGCCATTATCGGCCGCGTGGTCGAAGAACACCCTGGCTTGGTGATAGCTAAAACCACCATCGGCAGTTCGCGCGTAGTGGATTTGCCAGCCGGAGAGCTGTTGCCCAGGATTTGCTAGTGCCTGTTCAGGGGACTTTGATTGTCTCTGATTCCATCAGGATATCCGGCACATCCCACTCTTTTTGATCCATCAATTCAATGAAAGCGCGGCGGAAGAGTAGTTTTACACTCACCAAGACCTCCGAGGTCTCAGAGACCTCGGAGGTCTTGAAAACATAACTTGTCGTATTACTCCCCATAGCCGGGATACGATTATCACTCAAAAGGCGCGTGGGATTCCAGTATGCCCCTGTTGGCGAAACTTCTGTCCACATCTCCATAAGGATTTTGGCATAAGCAGTTCCAGGTGATTGGGCATAATATCCATCTTGGGGATTCCCGATTCCACCCCAATCAGGAACGGTAGGCCCATTTATCTGTTGAAGGGTGTTTCCTTCGGAATCAGTAACATCCACCAGAAGAATCATTTGCCGTAGAGGGCTGTCGGTTGGAACATGATGACCGGTTTGATCATTGATGATTTCAACTTCAATGATGATCTTGCTATCTTCGCGATGGACATCTACCGTCATGGCAACCGCATTTTGTAGTAGCTTCTCGTCGGATGCACCGGGCATGCGATGGCTAAAAATCGTGGACGGATCGCGCGCCAAGCCACTTGCTTCCGGGAGGGCAAAATGGGTCACACCTAATGGTGGCATATGACAATCCTGGCAGGTCTGCCCGGTTTCTGGATCGCTGTAAGGACTCTCCAGCCACTCACCGAAGGAATTGTAGATGACTGTATCCCAGAAAACGCCAAAGTGGCAGGGGGCGCAGATTTGGCTCTGTGTTTGCAGCGCTGAATAAGTGTCCTCGCCGGGGGCGACATCGTCAAAAGGCCCGGCGAAGAATTGGTGCCCATCAGGGGGGCGGCGAAATTCGTAAGACAAGACTCCCGGCATGTTTGCCCGAGGCAGGCCGGAGCCCGGATCGAGACGCACATCCCATATTGAACTAAGCGCTTCGCGCAGAAAGACTTGCGTCCAGGGGTGATCTAGACA
>CAZCPP010000097.1:0-12221 GCA_964500655.1 uncultured Anaerolineaceae bacterium
TAATCAGCGTACCCCCATATATGGCCTCTCCACGCGAAATCCCAAAGAAGGATAAAAGATAGCAGAGTAGAAATATTGATATTATGAAATTGGCTGAAATATCCACACTACCTGGCAGCAATGCTCTCAAAGTTATGTGATAAAGGAAACGTTGTGTATGATAAATAGTTGGGGTTTTCCCCTTTCAGGGGCTCCTCCCGAGAAACTAAAGAGCTGACTTTCACAAGTCAGCTCTTTTTGTAGTTAAAAACAGACAACTTGCCGATTAAAACCCAAACCCCGCTCAGGACTGGCCATGTCCGTTCGGGGTTCGTTTGAGGGAGAATGCACCCTTATTATGGCCCTGTTTGGTTAGGAGAACCTGAAAGTAAAATAAAAGTAAGATTAGAGAAAATGCCCCTTTGGAGCAAGGTAGTAGAGCTGACTATATAATTGCCTTACCCAAGAGGTTAATGCGTGCATCCAGATCCCGATTCTTATTCATATTTCAACCGGGGGGCACTGATCAGTTTGCTTTTGGCAATCTTGGCGTTGCTCTCGTTTTGTATTGGGGCAGCGCCCTTGCCAATTACGGCATTGTTTTGTTACCCGGCCAGTGCATTGTTAGGGATTGGGGCTTTGTGGATGGGCGTAAAGGCCTTGGGGCAAATTCGCCAAAACGGCGAAGATGGACATACACTTGCTAAAATTGGGATCTGGGTCGGGGGTTTGACGCTGTTCTTTGTCATTTGCGCAGTCACAATCGCAATTACCTTATGGCCCTATATCATCGAATGTATACAAAATGCTTGGGATCAGATCTCGCCTGGATAACTCCACTTGCCAATCCCCGGGCCTTCGAGTATCCTTGCCGTGGGAGTGGTTAAGTCCCGGTGGGCTTCCCGGTCTTCAAAATCGGTGGCGGGTCGCGTTGCGGGCCGCGGTGGGTTCGACTCCCATGCACTCCCGCCTATCTTTTTAATTGGGTATATTATGAAATTTCCTGAAACCGAAGTACTGACATCCCTTGTAGCGCGTGTCTTTCGAATTGAGGATGTGACGATTGGCGATTCTGAAAAGAGACCCAGCCTACGTTATCGCGGCCACCTGCAAAGTGATGATTCCGCTTCAGCCTACGACCAGTTGGCTGCTTCCGTAAAACCACATGGGCTGACGCCCCTTTTCCGCCTCGAGGACGGCGGGCAAGTCATCTATTTGATTGAGACTCCACCAGTGCGTAACCCTTCAAATCCTTGGGTCAATGTGATCCTGTTTGTGATCACGCTCTTTAGCGTCATGTTGGCTGGAGCTACACCTGAGAGCCCGCTCCCCCCCGATGCGGGTGGACAAATGTTAGCCCTGCTCAAAAGCATATTTACTGGCTGGCCTTTTGCACTGGCGATGTTGGGGATTCTACTGGCGCACGAGTTTGGACATTACCTGGTCAGCCGCTATCACAAAACTCCGGCCACGTTGCCATACTTCATCCCCTTCCCGTTTAGTCCGCTTGGTACGATGGGCGCGGCTATCTTGATGAAAGGGATCCCCAAGAACAAACGCATCTTATTCGATATCGGTGTGGCCGGCCCGTTGGCTGGCATGCTGATTGCGATCCCAGTGCTATTTCTAGGCCTTTCACTTTCTACGCTGGATACAATAGAGCTTTCTCAAAATAGTTTTATCGAAGGTAATTCGCTGATCTATTTGTTTGCCAAATATGCGACCTTTGGCAAGTTCTTGCCCGAGCCTACCACCTTCGGGGATTTGCCACCTTTTCTATATTGGTTGCGGTATTTTTTCACCGGGCAACCTTCTCCTATTGGTGGGACGGATGTTTTCATCCACCCGGTTGCTTTTGCTGGTTGGGCCGGATTGCTAGTGACGGCCATGAATCTCGTCCCGGCCGGCACGTTGGACGGTGGTCATGTAGTCTATTCGCTGTTTGGTGAGAAAGCCCGCAGGGCCTTCCCGTACCTGATCGGGGTGCTGCTTCTGCTGGGTGTTTTTTGGAGCGGTTGGTGGTTGTGGGCCTTCTTGCTCTTCTGGTTGGGGCGCGTCAACGCTGAGACCCTCGATCAGATCACACCTTTGGATTACAGCCGCCGAGTAGTGGCAATCTTTGTCATCGTGTTGTTCTTGCTGGTCTTCACGCCAGTTCCGTTCTCGTTGTTGAGCGCATGAACAATCGCTGGCTAATCCTGTTTTTCTTACTCATCTTTATATTATCGGCCTGCCAAGCATCTGATTCGGATATTTCTACGACTACGCCAAAGGTTCGCGCGACCAAGACCCCGGCGCCCACAAAGCCCCCAATAGCGGAAAGCAGGCTGGGGGTCCCAGCCGAAGCGTTGGAGGGCCTAACAGTTGATGTCTGGCATCCGTGGTACGGTGCGCCTGCGAACTTATTTGAATCGCAAGTTGATGAGTTCAACGAGACAAACCCCTGGCGCATTCAGGTTCGTGTGACTGGTCAGCAGAATTACAATGAATTGTATTCCCTGGCCAGTGCAGCAGTGCATGGCCCCAACCGGCCGGACGTGGTGATCGGTTTGCCCGAATATGCCATCGAGTGGAAAGAGCAAGAAGCCGTGCTCGACCTCAACCCCTACGTATCCGATCCCTTGTATGGATTGAGCGGTTCGGAAATAGCCGATTTCCCAGCCGTATTTTGGGAACAGGATCAGGTGGGAAGCGAACGCTTAGGCATTCCAGCACAGCGTACAGCCCGGTTTTTGCTCTACAATCAGACCTGGGCAGAGGAGTTAGGTTTCGATGATCCACCTGCCAACGCTAATGAATTTCAAGAGCAGGCTTGCGAAGCCAACAAATCTATGCTATCAGACGAAGATTTGCAAAACGATGGCATGGGGGGCTGGCTGATCGATACGCATCCGATAACCAATATCTCTTGGTTACTGGCGTTCGGTGGCGGCGTGCAGGAGAGCGATGGTTTTCGATTTTTACGGCCTGAAAACATCGATGCCACCCGTTTCATCAAGGGGCTGGCCGAAAATGGTTGTGCCTGGAAAACCCAGGATACAGAGCCTTTGAAAAAATTTGTGGATCGTTCTGCATTATTTGCGACTTCCAGCCTGGAAGATCTACCTGACCTGGCGCGCGATTTTGCCTTTGCCAGCAGCACCGATCAATGGACAGTGTTAACTTTTCCCGGCACTGAAAGCAGCGCGTTGATCGTCTATGGTGCATCTTACATCTTATTTACATCTGATAATGCTGATCAACTGGCGGCCTGGCTGCTGGTACGCTGGTTGCTTTCACCTGAGAACCAGGTGGACTGGGTAAACACTGCCGGACTGTTCCCGCTTCAGACCGCGACGATGGGCCTGCTGACCGATTACACAGCCGGGCACCCACAATGGGCTGAGGCGGTCAAACTGCTCCCGCAGGGACGCATCACCCCGCAACTGGCCGCCTGGCGCACCGTCCGTGTGGCGTTGGGTGATGGTTTCAACTTCATGTTCCGAGTGGATACGCCCACCGGACAGGTGCCTACAATCCTGGCTCAATTGGATGCGATCGTAACGGATTTGAATCCGTAATTTTGAATTCTCATAGGGACGCAGATTGCTGTGCCCCTACGAGGTATAATTTACATATGCCTATCTACGAATACATTTGCCTTGACTGTAAAAGCGAAACCGAAATCCTGCGCTCCTTTAACGAAGCCGACCAGTCTATGGACTGCGAAGAGTGCGGTAGTGAAAATATAAAACGCAAACAGTCAGTGTTCTACGCCCATAGCGGCGGTTCTGCTGTCAGTGGGGCGGGTGGGGGTTGTGGTTCGTGCGTGGGTGGAAATTGCGGCACTTGCGGTTAACATTGGTTTAATTTAGCTTGTATAGGGGGTCTTCGCTGGTATCATTGGGGGCATGATTCGAATAGAAATCCACAAAGTAATCCCATTTGTACTATTTGTAGCTGTTCTGACAATATTTTTCACGCTGCCTTATTTTTCGCAAGTAGAATTACCCGCGGCGAAAATGTCGGCTTTTGGTTCAGAGACCGTCCGCGCCGAAGTGACTGAGATCATTGAAGAAGGCCAAGTCGATCTGGGCGGTACTCTGCAGCGCTACCAGGTCGCGCGCGTAGAGATCTTAGAGGGGGAGTATGCGGGCATCCTGATGGAGATCGACTACGGTCAACGTCAGGTGCTTTCTGGAAACGTGTATCTCAATGCAGGTGAGGAAATTCTCGTCACACTCGGTAAACGCCCGGATGGGGTTATCACAACATATTACGCCGAGCATGTCCGCACCACTCCATTGTTGTGGCTGTTGGCCACTTTCGTAGTTGCCATTTTACTCATCAGTCGCTGGAAGGGATTACGCTCCCTGCTTAGTATGGCCTTCAGCTTATTTGTCATTATTCGCTATATCATCCCGCATATCCTGGTAGGTGAAGACCCGGTGCAGGTCAGTATTATTGGCTCGGCGATTTTGTTGGGCGTGACGCTCTATCTCACTTATGGCTGGAACCTGAAAACCCACTCCGCTGTCATGGGCATGTTTCTGGTGTTGATCCTGACTGGCCTGATAGCCTGGATTGCCGTGGTTTTCACCCGGCTGACAGGTGCGGGCGAGGAAGACGCGCTCTTTCTGATCCAGATGCTGGATTCGCAGATCAACCTGCGTGGATTATTGCTTGGTGGCATGATTATCGGAGCACTAGGCGTGTTGGATGATCTGGTGACGACGCAGGCTTCAGCCGTCTTTGAATTGCAGCATGTCAAGCCAGACCTAGGCTTTCGCGATCTCTACAACGCTGCTATGCGCATTGGTCAGGACCATGTGACCGCAACCGTAAATACACTGGTTCTGGCATATGCCGGAGCATCGTTACCTATGCTATTGATGTTTTCGCTCGGCAGGGGAGATTACAGTTATCTGGTTAATTTCTCTTTTGTGGCTGAAGAGATCGTGCGTACGTTGGTCGGATCGTTGGGGCTGATCGCTGCGGTGCCGCTCACAACGGTCCTTTCTGCGGGATTGGCTCTCTACAGTCATCGGTTGGGAAAATGGAAGCAGATTCTTGGCCCCGAAGGAAGCGGCGAAAGTCCGTCTCATGTCCATTAATTTCGATCAAAAAACGGTTCAAAAATCATGCAACCTTTCTCCTGCTGATGCGTAAAGTAAGTACGGAAAGACAAAGTACCGCCAATGGCGGCACATAGGAGTAACGTGAACGAAGAAAAAACCTGGATCCTCCAGGCCAAAAACGGAAGCGACGAAGCGTTTACATACATCGTTGAGACCTACCAAACTCCGGTCTACAACCTATGTTATCGCATGCTGGGGCACCCCCAGGCAGCAGAGGATGCTGCACAGGAGACCTTCTTGCGGGCATACCAGCACCTGCATCGCTATGATATTAAGCGGTCTTTCGCAACCTGGCTGCTCTCGATTGCGGCCCATTACTGTATTGATCGTTTGAGAAAACGCAAGTTACCTGTTTTCTCGGTGGATGAGGACGAAGAGTCCACCTTTGAGATACCGGATATTCAGGCGCTTCACCCTGAGTCTGAAACAGTACGTGGCGAACAACGTGAGGAAGTTCACTTATTGGTGCAGTCATTGGAAACAACTGACAGAGCCGCGATCGTAATGCGTTATTGGTATGAATTTTCTGAGAAAGAGATTGCCGAGTCGCTCAATTTAACCGTCAGCGCGGTGAAAAGTCGTTTACACCGCGCGCGTAAACAACTCGGCAAAATCTGGCAAGAAGCTTCCACACCCGCACATGTGGAAAGGAGCCCTTATGAATCACCGGCCTTTTGAAGATTGGCTGCTGGATGACCAGCTTCTCGAGCCTACACAAAAACGAGAACTCGATGTGCATTTGCGCACCTGTGATGTTTGCGGCGCAATTGCCGAGTCGAATCTGGCGCTCCGCTCCGCTCGCGTAGTTGCGCCTGCGCCGGGCTTCACCGCCCGATGGCAGGAGCGGTTAGTTTTAGCGCGCCGCGCTCAGCGCAGACGTACGTTGCTGGGCACCCTATTTTTCTCCCTGGGAGGGATGATCTTATTGGCTTTATTAGCTGGTCCCACCCTGGTTTCTTTACTCGGTTCGCCTGCTGAGTGGATCTCAGCATTTGTGCGATCTTTACTATTCATGTACACAACAGTAATGGCTGTACTGGAAGCTGGATCTGTGATCTTCCGCGTGCTGGCCGGATTTTTTCCCCCGTTTATATGGTTAGTTTTACTATCAACACTAAGCGGACTAGCTTTGCTATGGTCCGTTTCAATCTGGCGTTTGATGCGCCGTTCGCTAGGAGTACAAGCATGAAAACTACGTTGAAAATACTTACACTTATGTTGTTGGCGTTAATCATATTGTCAGCAAGTACGGTTCAGGCTCGTGGATTATCCAGTGCCTTTCTGGATGGACGAGTTATCTTTGGAGACAATTTCACACTGGAGAGCGGTGATACGCTAACAGGTGATTTGGTGGTCTTTGGAGGCAATGTCACGGTTGAAGAAGATGCTGTCATTGAAGGCGATGCGGTTGTGATTGGTGGCAATGTCACCCTGGACGGTATCGTTGAGGGATCAGTTGTCAGTATTGGTGGTTCGACTCGTATGAGCGAAACAGCAATCGTCGAGGGGGACTTGGTGACCGTTGGTGGCTCATTAACACGCGACCCGGGTGCGAAAGTGGAAGGGGAAGTAGTGACAAATATCCCTGCGCCCGACATTCAGATTCCGGATGTTCCCAGCCCGCCTGATGTGCCAAGTCCACCCTCGCCGCCCATCCCGCCGAATTTTGATTTTGGATACAACCCCTTGGGCAATTTCTTCCAAATGCTCGGCACCACAATTGCGGTATCTCTGCTCGCGATGTTAGCCAGCTTGTTCCTGCAACCGCAGATCGAACGAGTTTCGCAAGCGGTTGTGGATCAACCCGTGATCGCTGGCAGTGTCGGCCTGCTGACGGGCGTGCTTGCTCCAGTAATATTGGTCATATTAGCGGTGACGATAATATTGATTCCAGTAGTGGTGCTAGCTGCGGCAGCACTGGCATTAGCCTGGTTATTTGGCTTGATCGCGATTGGAAACGAAGTGGGCGAACGCTTTACCCGCGCTATCGACCAGACCTGGGCTCCACCGTTGACAGCGGGGATGGGAACCTTTCTGATGATGATCGTTGTTGGCGGTATTGGTATGGTTCCCTGTATCGGTTGGTTGGTGACCTCATTGGTGGCCTTAATTGGCATTGGAGGCGTCGTCTTGACGATATTTGGTACGCAATCATATCCTCGCGTGGTTGTGCCAGTGGCTAGTCCTAAAAACGAATTGGTAGGATAAGATTCAGAAAATATTAAGTGAAATGAAAATCCCGCTCTATTAGAGAGCGGGATTTTTGAATCAAGGCACTTCATATAAGGTTGGCTTTGCTTTTGTCTCTTTTAGTTGTGTTGTAACCAATGCAGCAATAAAAACCAGCCAAGCAGTCATCTGGAACACAAGTGGGAAGCCTCTGGAATCAGCCAGTGGACCGGAAAGCAGCGTTCCAAAAGCTCCGGCGGAAAACATTATCCCCATGATCAAACCGGAGGCTAACGCCATTCCACCTTTAATAATGCTCTGTGCGATAACTACAACGATGCTATGCACAGAGCCCGTCAACAAGCCAGAGAGGGGAACGAGTACATAAAGCCAGGGAGACCAGCCGATAATCGCAATCAAATAAAGTGGAATACTAGCCGATGTCAACATAATACTTGCCACACGGCGTTTTCCAAACCGGTCTGCCAGTTGCCCACCGAGCACATTTCCCAATGCTGAACCACCCATGAACAAACCGGCGATCAATCCATACATGGCGGGTGTTTGTCCCAGGTCTTTCAAATACTTCGGCAAGAAGGTCATCATATTCTGCTGGGCCCAGGATTGCAACACTGCCACGGTGGTCAGTGTGATAATGAACCAAATGTTGCGGCGAACCTGCAAGGGTTGCTTATTTTCGGTGGTTTGTATCGGGCGTGTATTGCGTAACTGCCAACTGACGTTCAGGGCAGTTGGCAAGCACAACCCAGCAGGGATGAGCAATCCATACAGGCCAAAAGTGCCCAGAAGCGGCCCGGCGATGATTGGTCCTAAGAAGAAACCTGTTTGGCCAAACATAAAGAAGAATGAAGCTGCAGTCGTCTCTTTACCGGCATAGTGTGTGCGACCCCGCAATGTGGCTTGCATAGCACCGGCCGGATGCAGTGCCCCTGAACCCAGGCTGGCGACCACTAGGAATGCCAGTGAGCTCATCCCCGGTAAAAACATTGCCAGCGTGAAGAAAACCATCATCCACAATAAACCACCGCCAGCCAGCCAACGCGGGCCGAAACGATCAGTCAGCCAGCCAAAAAACGGTTGAGTGATCGAAGCGGTCCAAACATAAAGTGTGGAGATCAGGGCAATATTTGCATTTGTGAGACCAAATGGCCCACTCAAATAAGCCAAAATTACGGAACGGCTTCCGTTGAGCAAGTCAACCATCAAGTGCCCAAGTGCGATGGATGAGAACAGTGAGTCAAACAGAAGGGGCATATTATTTATATAGGTTATGTTTTAAGATGTATTTGTATACGGAGGGAGTTAAGTAGTACCGAAAGGGCAATTTTTCGCGGATGCGACGACGGATGGCTCGTGACGAAATATCCAACAACGGCGCGTCAACAAAACGGACTTTGGTCTGCGTATCAGGCACCTTCTGCTCCCACGCTGACAGGTCTACTGAGTCGTCGGGGCGGCGGATGACGCCAATTTCGTGGCAAGCAGATACAAGGTCTGCGGGTCGATGCCAGGTTGGTAGATCTCGCAAGGAATCGCCACCGATTAGCAAGGTAAGGTCAGCGGATGGGTACTGGTTTGCCAGTAGTTTCATTGTGTCAACTGTGTAATGTGGTCCGGGACGGTCTACCTCGATGCTTGAGAGTTCAAAATTTGGTTCGTCGGATATTGCAAGCTCAAGCATCCCCAAACGATGTTCAAGGGAGGTGATCGACTGATCGAGTTTGTGAGGCGGGATAGGCGTTAGCACCCAGAGCAGGCGGTCAAAGCTTAATTCTTTGCAGGCCTCCGTAGCCAGGATCAAATGGCCGATGTGAGGGGGGTCGAAGGTGCCGCCAAAGACACCAAATCGTTTTCGAGACATGGGCGAAGTATATCGCAGATATGAGATTTGAATAAAACCTTGCAAAAATGCTATTTTAGAATTGAAAATAAGTTGCTGTAATCATCTGTCCATAGGCGAAAATCTTCAGGCATTGAATCGAAATCCTCACTCCGCTCATTGAATAGTTGACTATTGATAAACGCATCATCTCGTGAGAGGATGGCCCAGAGCGTATATGCGCTTTGCACTCCGTCACCCTCGTGGCTGATGATCACATAATGCAAATCAAATTCTTCAGCGATGCTCACGGTAACTGGTCTCAAATCAATATGCCTATTGGTGATGTCTATAGCAAGGATGCCCTCCGGTTTGAGATGCTGTAAATAGATCAGGAAGGCTTCTTTTGTTATCAGATGTACAGGGATAGAATCGCTGGTAAATGCATCTAATACGAGCAGATCAAATTCTTGATTCTCCCCCCTTTTTAATTCGCGTTCCAATGAAAGACGTGCATCTCCCAGAACGACTGTCACTTCACCGGGGGCGTCGGCCAAGTAACTGAAGAACTCACCTTCGCCTTCTGCTAGATCAACAACGGCAGGATTAATCTCATAAAAGCGGAAGTCATCGCCAGCCTTATTGTAGGCTGATTGTGCACCTACGCCCAGACCCAGCACTCCGACTTTCAGTTGGGCGGGTCTTCGGGGGTGGTTGAGGTACGTTAGCCCGATTCCGCTTTCCTGTGTGAAATAGGATGTCGGCTCGCGACGTAATCCTGGATTAATAAATTGGAAACCATGGTTGGTTGTACCATGGATCATGTTGTACGCGCGATAGGTATTGTCATCTGTGTTTATCTCATCCACCCGAAGTGTTCCATAGTAATTGCGTGTTTCAAAGAGAGAACGGGCTGAAAAATATTGTATGGAAAGCGACATGAAATAGCCAACCGCAACTGTACATAACCCAACCACGATTACACTTGCTCGATGGAAGCGCTTGTTTTGTGTCGTGGGTTTGAATAAAACTGTCAAAATTGCTAGCAGCAGCCAACAAATGAAGACACCCCATTGCAGTTCAAAGTATCCTACAAAGATAAAAGGAGCAACCAAATTGACAATAATGCCTCCCAATGCCCCACCAACGGAAACCATAAGATAAAAAGACGTAAGCCGATTAGGATGCGGTCGCAATTTCACTAATTCGCCATGGCAAATCATGCAGCATACAAAAAGTAGTAGTACATAAATAACTAACTCGGTCAAATAATGAACTTCGGAATCCCATAAAATGAGCCAAATGTACACACCACTAATGATCATCAATGCAAGCGAGAACCAAAGTCGTGAATACCATTGTTCACTCTCGAAGGTCAAAATAAACGAAAGCAGGTAAATGGTCAGGGGAAGCACCCATAGAAATGGGATAGCTGCCACTTCTTGGGTGATTTGATTGGTGACAGCCAGCAACATCACGGACGCACAGGCAGGCAGTAATCCCCACAAAATTTTCACGAACATATTCGGTTCTGAGAAATCTTCTACAACTAATTGCTCATCTTCTGAATGAGCAAATTGTTTCTGTCTATATGTTTGATATGCACCGAATATGGCTACTAGCGCGAAGATGACGTACCCAAGCGACCAAAGGTTGGCTTGAGTAAGCAAAGTCAAATTAGGCTCAATCAAAACGGGATAGCTAACTAGAGCTAAGAGTGAGCCGACATTGGATAGCGCGTACAAACGATAAGGGCTATGTTTTGGATAGTCGCGATTGAACCAGGCTTGCATTAAGGTACTGTTGGTGGCCAGTAAAAAATATGGGATCCCAACAGCAACTGCTAATATTCTCAAAACCTGAACAATGGGTAATTCCACGCTTTCAGGCTTCCAAGTGGAACTTGGTGTGATAGGGGATTGCCAAGTGACCAAAGTAATCAATATCAAACCTAATGAAAGCCCCAGCAAGGTCATATGAATCACTCCTTGCATGCGGTTTTTGAATTTACCGATCAACCAGTAAGCGTATGAATACCCTCCAGTTAATAGAACCTGGAAAAAAAGCAACGCTGTAGACCAAACAGCCGGCGTACCACCAAACCAGGGCAGAATGTACTTGCTTATCATGGGCTGGATTTGGAATAGTAAAAATGCAGAAATGAAAATGGATAGGGCGTAATATTGCATGTTATTCTCTTAGTTGCCTTACAAGTTAAATAATGGTTGAATTGTACTGTACTATGAATGAATATCTACTTGTAACTTGAGGTTCCAGTGCGATGGTATACTAACTACGATGACGAACTCCCTTGATAAATCCTTAGATCAATTAATCGACGCAATTCGTACGGTTGAGGCGGGAGAGTTTGATGACAAACTCTTACATAACCTGCAGGGGCGTACTGATGATATCGGCGAACTGGCGCGCATGCTGGATTCAATGGCGCAGCAGGTCTCATCTCGCGATCTTCAGTTAAAGCATTTACGCAGAGTGATCCCGATTGGTGTTTCTCTCTTAGCGGAAAAAAATTTTGATCGAATTCTGGAAACAGTTGTTGTTGAAGCACAGGCCTTAACCAAAGCCGATGGCGGCACCTTGTACTTGCTTGAAGATGAGAAATTTCTCAAATTTGTGATCATGCGCAATACTTCGTTGGGTATTGCGATGGGGGGAACGAGCAAGACCGAGATAGCCTTCAATCCTGTGAATATGTACAATGAAGATGGCTCCGAAAATCGTCACAATGTCGCCTCCTATTCTGCGCTGTTGCGCGAACGTGTAAACATCGCAGATGCATATGAGGCAAAGGGATTTGACTTTTCCGGCACCAAGGCTTTCGATGTCAACACAGGCTATCGATCCAAGTCATTTCTCACATATCCCTTGGAAGATGTAACCGGCAAAGTGATTGGCGTCTTGCAATTGATTAATGCGAAAGATTGGCAAACAGGTGAAATCATCCCCTTTGAAGAAGATAGCGTGTTAGAAGCGCTGGTTTCTCTGGCCACAGCTGCACTGGTGGGGTATATCAGGGAAGAAGCACTGCGTCAGGAGATTGCCCCAGGGCTTTCTTAAAGTAGCAAAATCAGGTCAAAAACCTTGTTGGGGTGAGC
>CAZCPP010000098.1:0-12019 GCA_964500655.1 uncultured Anaerolineaceae bacterium
TTTAGATGCGGTTTCGTCCTCTCAAATTTTTCCTTCGACATCTATGCTTCTCCTTCTGGATAATAAAACAAATGATTTATTACAACATTTCTTGCATCACCGATTCAGCCACTGGCTGATAGTGATTAAACTCCATGCTAAAAACACCGCGTCCCTGTGTTGCAGAACGTAATTCGGTTGCATATCCAAACATCTCACCTAAAGGAACCATCGCGCGGACAGCTTGAGCGTTCCCAGGGCGCATTTCCATACCAAGCACATTTCCTCGTCGACTATTTACCTGACCAATAATATCTCCCAGGTAATCTTCTGGGACAACAACTTCTACTTTCATCATAGGTTCAAGGAGAACGGGGGCACCTTTTTGAACACCTTCTTTGAATGCCATAGATGCAGCCACTTTGAACGCCATCTCGCTTGAGTCAACTTCGTGGAAAGAACCATCAAATAACGTGACCTTCATATCTACAACTGGATACCCAGCCAGTACACCACTGTCAGCAGATTCCAATATACCTTTTTTTACAGCGGGTATATACTCCTTCGGAATTGCACCACCGACAATTTTATTTTCAAACAGTACACCACTTCCACGTTCACCAGGTTCCAGCGAAATCACAACATGACCATATTGCCCCCGCCCGCCAGTCTGTTTCACATGTTTATGAGCTACCTTCTTAACAGATTGTGTAATTGATTCTCGATATGCTACACGTGGCCGACCAACATTGGCATGCACTTTAAACTCTCGCAGCATTCGATCGACTAATACATCAAGATGCAATTCTCCCATCCCAGAAATGATCGTTTGGCCAGTATTTTCATCGGAACGAACCTGAAAGGTTGGGTCTTCCTCGGATAATTTCCTCAGCGCTTCACCCATCTTATCTTGATCTGCAGTGCTCTTGGGCTCAATCGCAATCGAAATGACTGGCTCTGGGAAGGAAATATTTTCCAGCACTACCTTTTTGTTATCACATAAGGTGTCACCAGTAAAAGTTCCTTTGAAACCCAGAACCGCGCCGATATCTCCCGCTCGGATTTCAGTGACGTCTTCACGTCGGTCTGCATACATACGGATCAATCGCCCAATACGCTCACGTTTTCCCTTCGTCGTATTTAGCACCATGGATCCCTGGTTAACGATACCGGAGTAGACGCGGAAATAAGCTAAACGACCTACGTATGGATCAGTAACTATTTTAAAAACTAGAGCACTCATTGGAGCATCATCATCGGCTGCAAGTTCAAAAATTTCTTCTTCGTTATCAGGGTTTGTCCCTTCCACAGGAGGTATATCTTCGGGTGAAGGTAAGTAATCTATTACCGCATCCAGCAAAATTTGAACACCTTTATTACGAAGAGATGAACCGCAGAAGACTGGAGTGGCTTTCCCAGCGATCACTGACCGTCGTAAGGCAGCTTTTATCTCATCCTGGTCGATATCTTCACCCTCTAAATATTTTAAAGTGAGTTCGTCATCCAATTCTGCAATATGTTCAATTAACCGAGAACGAGCTTCCAGGGCTTGCTCTTTATATTCTTCTGGTATCTCAACTTCTTTGGGATCTTTTCCAAGGTCATCTTCCCACAGTGTAGCTTTTTCTTCCATGATGTTGATCACACCATGAAAAGCCGCTTCAAAGCCTAAAGGGATTTGCATTTTGATTGGATTCGCCCCCAACCTGTCGCGAATGGAATCTATTGTATGCTCATATGAAGACCCAACACGATCCATCTTATTTACAAAACAAATACGTGGCACGGCATAACGATCAGCTTGACGCCAAACAGTCTCACTTTGAGGCTCAACTCCCTGCACAGCATCAAATATGACCACACCACCATCTAACACACGCAAAGAACGCTGTACTTCAGCTGTAAAATCAATATGACCTGGAGTGTCAATTATGTTGACTTGGTACCCCTCCCACTCTGCAGAAACCGCGGCGGACACAATTGTGATACCGCGCTCACGCTCTTGTTCCATCCAATCAGTAACAGTGGTGCCATCATCAACAGAACCGAGACGATATGTTTTGCCTGTATAGAACAAAATTCGTTCAGTTGTTGTGGTTTTACCCGCATCGATGTGCGCAATAACACCAATATTTCTATAACGTTCAAGCGGGTATTCGCGTGCCATTAATAATACCTAATAAAGAACAGAGGAGCTTACTTTACACGATAGTGTGAAAAAGCACGGTTGGCTTCAGCCATTTTATGAGCTTCGTCACGCTTTCGCATTGCAGCACCAGTTTCATTTAATGCATCAATCAATTCAGATGCTAGTTTATCTGGAAATGATTTTCCTGAACGATCGCGAGCAGCAGCCAGAATCCAGCGAATAGCCAGTGTAGTTCGGCGCTCGACGGCAACTTCCATTGGGATCTGGTAAGTTGCACCACCCACACGCCGCGGGCGGACTTCCATTGCGGGTGATACATTTCCAAGGGCGTTATCAAAAACTTCCAACGGACTCTTTTCGGTGCGTTCCTTGATTAAATCCATTGCATCATACATAAGACGTACAGCCAAACTTTTTTTACCGCGTTTCATGATATGCAAGATCATAGTTTGAACGTTCACGCTGTTGTAGCGGATGTCAGGCGGGATGACCCGCTCTTCAGGTTTTCCTCTTCGCATACTTACTCTCCCAAATTTACTTTGGACGCTTCGCGCCGTACTTGGAACGACTCTTCTTTCGATCAGAAACACCGGTCGTATCCAGCGAACCTCGGACAATGTGATAACGAACTCCCGGCAAGTCCTTAACACGACCACCCCGAACGAGCACAACAGAGTGCTCTTGCAGCTGATGACCCTCTCCAGGTATATACGCGGTCACTTCAATACCGTTAGTCAACCGCACGCGTGCTATTTTCCGGAGAGCCGAATTCGGTTTTTTAGGTGTCATAGTACGTACGACGGTACACACTCCACGCTTCTGCGGAGCGCCTTTATCTTGACGGATACGACGTTGCTTATAGCTGTTAAGCGTATATTGCAACGCGGGGGCCTTGCTTTTGGATTTCTTCATTTTTCGGCCCTTGCGGACCATTTGATTGATAGTCGGCACTTTTCCTCCGAATACAAATTATTTCACAAAGACTTATCGCAAGAAACGAGGCCATCAGATTGTATTGATGGCCTCATTATATAGCTGCCATGCTATTGGCGAACGATGGTCGCCTTTTGGGGGCGGCAACAAAAAGGAATTTTATCACCTGCCCAATAATACGTCAAGACTTTGGTTTATTAACAAATGTCTTGCCAATATCCAGCAAACCAGTTGCCATTCTGGGCGGATGTGTTTTTTCCTCGTCTTTACCAAATCTAACCACATCGCCACTTTCGTTTATTGCTTCAACAGCCAGTCCAAGACTCTGAAGTTCCTTTACAAGCACCCTAAATGACGCTGGAATGCTTGGATCTTCAATTGCTTCTCCTTTGACAATTGCTTCATAGGTATTCACACGTCCTTGCACATCATCGGATTTCACTGTCAGCATCTCTTGCAGTGTATATGCTGCACCATAGGCTTCAAGCGCCCAGACTTCCATTTCACCGAAGCGTTGGCCACCAAACTGCGCCTTGCCACCCAAGGGTTGTTGTGTAACTAGGCTGTAAGGGCCTGTGGAGCGAGCATGCACTTTATCTTCAACTAGATGGTGAAGCTTGAGGATAGTCATCACGCCAACGGTCACCGGCTGATCATAAGGCATACCGGATTTTCCATCACGAAGAATTTGTTTTCCCAGAGTAGGCATCGGAAAGCCTGTTGATGTCATCACACCTTGTGCAGGTTTAAATAAATTCCCATCTCTAGCCTTACTGGGTTTCCCAACACTTTCCATCCACAATCGCAAACAAGCGTTAATTGCTGTATCGTTGAATGATAGGCGTTCCTGAGGATCCATCTCTTCAGAATAGAAAATTTCGTCAGGATCATAATTATGATCTCGCAACCACTCGCGAGCAGTAGCGTTACGCGCATAATCAACCTGGTACAGATCAGCTACATCATACCCGCGCTCGCCCAAGTATATCTCGAGATATAACCGACGCACCTCAGCGTCATCCTGAATTATTTCTGGATCATATTCGTCCTGTTTGAGCCACTCCCAGGCTGTTTTTGCTGCTTCTTTCCAAGCCTGATCCACAATCCAGGCTCGTGCGAGTTCAGCTTCAATTTCTTCTTCGGACGCACCATCAAAAACCGGCGTCAATGCACGGAAACCAAGTCGTTTGGCTGCCCAACCAAGATGTACTTCTAATACCTGACCAATGTTCATACGTCCGGGAACACCCAATGGATTTAGGATCAGATCAACTGGTGTTCCATCCTCAAGGAATGGCATATCTTCTACTGGAACGACCTTTGAAACAACACCCTTGTTTCCATGACGGCCGGCCATTTTGTCGCCAGCAGTGATTTTTCGTCGTTGTGCAACCGAGACTCGAACCATCGTTTCCACACCTGCTGAGAGATCTGTATTTTCCTCGCGTGTGAATACTTTGACATCAACAACCTTCCCACGCTCCCCGTGAGGCATACGCAAGGATGTGTCTTTAACATCGCGGGATTTTTCACCAAAGATAGCGCGTAACAGACGTTCTTCTGGAGTAAGCTCCTTTTCACCCTTTGGTGTAATTTTACCGACAAGGATGTCATTGGGACCAACTTCCGCACCGATGCGAATGATGCCATTCTCATCTAAATCTTTGATTGCGTCTTCCCCAACATTAGGAATATCGCGAGTTATCTCTTCAGGACCCAACTTTGTATCACGCGCTTCTACCTCGTACTTTTCAATGTGTACTGATGTAAAACGATCTTCCTGAACAAGGCGCTCTGAAATGAGTATTGCATCTTCGAAATTGCCACCTTCCCAGGAGATAAAAGCCACAACCACATTTTGTCCCAGCGCAAGCTCGCCGCTTTCAGTTGATGATGAATCGGCGATGATATCACCTTCTTTGACAATCTGCCCCTTAACCACCGCAGGACGCTGATCAATGCAAGTGCTCTGGTTCGAGCGGTGATATTTTCGCAACTGATAAGTACGTAACCCACTCTTCTCACGAATTGCAATCGAACGTCCGGTAACTGATGTGACTTCTCCATCCGATTCTGCTACGATTACTTGCCCAGAGTCAAATGCTGCATGGTATTCCATGCCTGTCGAAACCAAAGGAATTTGGGGGCGCACTAGTGGAACTGCTTGCGCCTGCATGTTCGAGCCCATCAATGCGCGATTGGCATCGTCATGCTCAAGGAATGGAATGAGAGCTGCGCTAATACCTACCACTTGATGCGGAGCCACATCCATGTACTGAATGTTCTCCGAAGTGGAGAAAACAAACCCAGAATGATAGCGACTGGAAACTCGTTCCCGGACATACTCGTTATGCTTAGTTAACGGAGCATTAGCCTGGGCGATCACAAATTTGTCCTCAGCATCTGCAGAGAGATATTCAATCTCGTCGGAGACGAATGGAACAATCTTTATTTCTTCACCAAGTTTGGCAAGCTTCTTGAAGGTTTTCTCATCTAAGCGTTCCCCAGCTTCTACAATCACTCCCCCCCTCGGTCCCTCTACATCTTCTTTGACAGCACGACCAATCAACTTTTTATCGGTACAAGGCAAAGAGTTAAATACCTTACGATAAGGGGTTTCAATGAAGCCATATTCATTTACTCGCGAAAACGAAGCCAGGCGACCAATCAAACCAATATTTGGACCTTCTGGTGTTTCGATTGGACAAATGCGCCCATAGTGCGAGTGGTGTACATCGCGGACATCAAAGCCTGCACGCTCACGGCGCAAGCCCCCAGGTCCAAGTGCAGAAAGCGTGCGTTTGTGACGCAACTCCGCTAGTGGATTAGTCTGATCCATGAATTGCGATAATTGGCTGGAGCCGTAGAATTCACGCAAAGCAGCAACAACTGGACGTATATTTACCAAGGTTACCGGTGATAGTTGTTCCTGATCACGAATAGACATACGTTCTTTAATGACTCGCTCCATCCGGCGTAAGCCAATCCGCAGTTTATTCTGGATCAATTCACCAACGGTTTTTACTCGGCGGTTGCCCAGATGATCAATATCATCAGGTTTTTCCTCACCATTGTTGATCTGAATCATGCGACGTACCAAACGAACGATGTCGTTCTTGGTAACATTACGGTGAGGAATGGGTACATCCAAATCTAGTTTTTGATTCAACTTATAGCGACCTACACGTTCGAGGTCATAATGGCGTTGGTCAAACAATTGCTCTTCTAAAAATTCACGAGCATTTTCCAATGTGGCCGGATCCCCGGGGCGCATCTTGCGGAAGAATTCAATCAAGGCTGCTTCAGCTAATGTGTGCCCGGTCGATAAATCCCATTCCGGCTCTTGTCGCAATGTAGAAGTAATAAACATGCGCTCCGGATTGTTATCTACATTCTGAAACAATGCTAAAATTTCCTCGTCAGCGCCGGTTTTGAGTAGTGAATCGCCATTCCCGTCATCGACAACTGCAAGCGCGCGTAAGAAAACCGTAATTGGAACAGTGCGTTTGCGGTTAAATTTTAATATTATGTAATCACTCTTTCGAGTTTCAAACTCCATCCAGGCGCCCCTGTCAGGGATAAGTTTCGCTGTTGCTAACGCGCGACCAGTTGATCGGTCGACGGGAGCTTCGAAGTAGACCCCCGGAGAACGGATTAATTGTGAAACAACAACACGTTCTGTACCATTAATTACAAAAGTGCCCTTATCAGTCATTTCGGGAAAATCGCCGAGGAAAATATCTTGTTTCATAGGCTCAGGAACATCTGCACCCGCTAATAAAACAGAAATATACAGCGGGCTGGCATATGTCAGATCGCGCTCGACGCATTCATCAATAGTATGTTTCGGCTCATCAAACCAATATTTTAGTCCCCATTGCTCTGCTTCTGGGCTTCTACTGGGAAAATATAGTTTCATCCCCTTGTTATACGATTCTATTGGCGAGACTTCATGAAAGAGATCTGCCAACCCCTCACGCTTTAATCGTTCGAAGGAATCAAGTTGTACTTCAATAAGATCTGGTAAATTAAGTTTTACGGGAATGCGGGCAAAATTTTTACGAGGCAGGGCAGATGCCATTCGTTTCTCCTAAAGTGGGACTAAATACGACTTAACAACACGAACCTATCCCACTATACGTAGCGGGACAGCAATCTATGATTATAAACGATAAGGGGAATAACGGTCAAGTTTTTTTCGGATATTTTTTATTACCCACATTCGGTATTATTTTATGATATCGGCATTTTATCATAAATTTTGAAACTTTGCACATTCCGCAGGGTTTATCCTGATGTAGAATTCAAAGACATTGTTCCGGAGGCGTTATGGCAATAATTAATGGTACGAAACCCGCAATCAATGACAGGCGTGAAATTTTTGGTTGGGCCATGTACGACTGGGCCAATTCAGCATTCAGTACAACAATTGGAACGGTATTTCTAGGACCGTACGTGGCCAGTCTAGCACGTAGCGCGGCTGAGGCTGCAGGCACAACTACCGTATCGTTTTTTGGCATTCCAGTCGCTCCAGACTCCTTCCTCCCCTACTGTATTTCCTTTTCAGTAGGAATGCAGGTGTTATTCCTTCCAATTTTAGGAGCAATCGCAGATTACTCAAATTTGCGTAAACAGATGATGCGCCTTTTCGCTACTATTGGCGCAGTGGCAACAATCTTGATGTTCTTGCTGACAGGTGGACTATGGTGGTTGGGTGGTGTACTTTTTATTATTGCCAACTTGGCTTTTGGTGCAGCCATTGTTTTCTATAATGCATACCTGCCTGAAATTGCCAGCGAAGAAGAACGTGATCGGGTCTCATCGTACGGCTGGGCCATGGGATATCTGGGAGGCGGTATTCTATTAGCGCTTAACTTGGCCTTCTTCCTCTTCAGTGACAAGATCGGTGTGCCTAGTGATATAGCCGTACGAATAAATTTGGCTTCGGCTGGTATTTGGTGGCTGGGTTTTTCTTTTATCACTTGGGCACGCCTGCGCGAGCACCGCGCATCACGCGCTCTTCCTGTAAAAGAAAACTTTGCTACCATTGGCTTTAAACAATTGCGCCAAACATTGGGCGAGGTCAACCAGTTCCCCGAAACACTCAAATTCTTGTTGGCATATTTTCTCTATAACGATGGAATTCAAACTGTAATTGCGGTTACAGCCACCTTTGCTGCCGCACCCTTAATTCAGGGCGGCCTCGAGCTTGAACAACAGACCCTAACCGCCGTTATCCTGATGATTCAATTCGTAGCTTTTGGTGGTGCACTTTTCTGGGGACGTCTTGCCAATTGGATTGGCGCCAAGCAATCGATTATTGTAAGTCTATTCGTTTGGTCGGGCGTGATTATCTACGCCTATGGCGGTTTGCAGGGGGAAGGTGTTGTACTTCAATTCTTCATCCTTGGCATGTTCATCGCCATTGTATTGGGTGGCTCCCAGGCCATCAGCCGGAGTTTGTTTGCACAGATGATCCCAAACGGAAAAGAAGCCGAATTCTATTCCTTTTACGAGATCAGCGAGCGGGGAACTTCCTGGATCGGCCCACTCATCTTTGGACTCGCCAACCAGATCTTCGGAAGCTTGCGCTACGGCATCCTTTCTTTAATATTCTTCTTCATCGCGGGATTGATCATCTTGCCTTTTGTAAAGGTGGACAAAGCGATAGCAGACGTTAAGAAATACGACGCGGCGCGTTCCTGACCGAACTTTGCTTCCGTCAAACAGGCTTGGGCAACAAACCCAGGCCTGTTTCTACTTCACACCGAGAATAAACTCTCGCTACAACTTCGGGAGAACAATTGTCTTTTGCTTCTGATATTTACCCTTCTTATCTGCGTAAGATGTATCACACTCGTCATCTGCTTCAAAGAATAACACCTGGGCAATCCCCTCATTGGCATATATCTTGGCAGGTAATGGGGTTGTGTTAGAAATTTCCAGCGTAACAAAGCCTTCCCACTCTGGCTCAAACGGCGTTACATTAATAATAATCCCACAACGCGCATAAGTAGACTTTCCTAGGCACACCGTCAGTACCTTGCGCGGGATGCGAAAATATTCAACCGTACGTGCTAGCGCAAACGAATTTGGTGGAATTATGCACACTTCCGATTTGATATCCACCATGCTTTGGGGATCAAAATGTTTCGGATCGACTGTTGCGCCAAAAACATTGGTAAACACCTTGAACTCATCTGCAACACGGATATCATATCCGTAAGACGAGACGCCATAAGAGATCACTTGGTCACATATCTGACTTTCCACAAACGGTTCGATCATACGTTCCTCTGTTGCCATTTTGCGGATCCAGTGATCTGGCTTCAATCCCATGAAATCTCCTTATCATTAGAGTTATTAATCTAACGACATTCCTCCACGCTCTTGTAATAACCCTTGGATTGATTTTTCAATTTCAACTGATTTATTTTCCAACTCGTGCATTTCCCTCAAAAATTGTTCTCCCTTTGTTTGATCTTTTAGGGCTGCTACATTAATTCGTACGTTATAGCCTGCGGCCGTTAAACCAGCTTTAGCCATCGCCGCAGCAGAGGCAGAATCGCTGATAGCGTTTACATTTCCAGACTCAGCACAATCCAATGCCAGTTCCATCACCTTAACGGCACCTTCTGCTACATGTAAAGGAACATGTGCTGCATTAAGTGTCGCGCTTTGAATAGAGGATGTGCGTGCTTTTTTCTCTTTTGAAGTACCCTTCGGTAACCGAAACGCCCCCATTACAGCCTCGAATGCTGCGGCGTCATCATCAACCGCATTGGTTAGCTCTTCCCGTAATCGCTCCGAATGCACACGGATAGCTTGCATCTGAGCTTCGACTTCAGCATACTTTTTCTTGCCTATTGTCAGCCCGGTAACCATCGCAACCAGTCCTGCACCCATGGCGGCTGAATAAGCCGCTGCTGAACCGCCACCAGGAGTCGGTGTGGGGGCAGCAAGTTCGTCAATGAAGGAGGGGCAATTTTGAGCTTGGTTGGATGCGGTCGCCGAAAATAGTCTGGATTCAAGAACTTGTTCTTTATCGAACGCGTCCAATTGCATGTGCCAAACAGCTGCATCAACTAAGGCATTTTGCGGAATTAAACCAACAAGTTCACTATGATGGATACCCACGCCATAGCGTTGGGCTTCGCGCCGAATTGTTTCTACAACAAGTGCAACTGGTGTTTTTTTGTAATTAGTCAGGTTCATAGAGACTTGTGCGCGACCATCAACAAGCAATCCCATCCCTTTGACATAGCGGAGCCCCCCGGATGAGTGGCGAATGGTTTTGGCGATTTTTTTGGCAATTTCAACATCCTCAGTCGTGAGATAGACATTGAATGCAATCAGGTAATTTCGGGCACCAATAACTGTTGCGCCGGCAGGGCCTAACTTAGATGGGCCGTAATCCGGTTCTCGGTCAGGGTGGGAAGAAATCTCCTTCTTAAGAACTTCAAATTGTCCCCGGCGGATTTTTTCCAGGTTTGTTCGCTCGGGACGTGTAGCTGCTTGCTCATAAAGATAGACAGGGATACCTAGCTCATCGCCAACGCGCTCACCCAGGCGTTTGGCAATCGCTACACACTCATCCATCGATACATCGGAGAGAGGCACAAAGGGACAGACGTCTGTAGCGCCGATGCGCGGATGCTCACCAGTGTGCTTATTCAGGTTGATAAATTCAGCTGCAGTTTTAATGGCACGAAATGCGGCCCTTTCTACAGCACTGGGTGGTCCGGCAATGGTGAGCACGGTGCGGTTGTGATCAAGATCGGATGAACGGTCAAGCAAGTGGACTTCATTCACCGATGTGATGGCCGACGCGATCTGGTCGATGACCTCAGGGCGACGGGCTTCAGAAAAATTTGGGATGCATTCGATGAGTTGGGACATTTTTTTTTCTTCTTCTTGATTTGGGTTGATGAATCGGGGCTATTATACCGCTTCGTTATATAATTAGAGCATGAGCAACTCTAATACCACAATATCCAAGCTGACTATGAAGATCTCAACACGCGGATTCGTAATCTCCAAAATAAAAAGCATCTGCCAAAATCATTTATTTGCAACAGCAATTCTATTTATTTCCCTTGCTACTCGCTGGATACTAATATTTAGAGGTGGTCAATATTTCTTCCCTGACGAAATCAAATACGACTATTCAAAAAACATCGTTGATTCTATCTTGCAACAGAATTTTACAAAAGCATTTGCCGATCTGACTGTAACTGCTGGCAATTTTGGATATAGAGCTATTGGAGTAATCCCGGCAACGTTAGAGAATATATTCCTTCTACCACCTGTACTCCCTGCTCTATTTTTTAGTATTTTTTCAATATTAAATATCTATCTTATCTGGAAAATTTCACTACGTATTGGGTTGTCTGAACGCGAGTCGTATTTAGCTTTGCTCATTGCTGCATCTAGTCATACGCTCATATACTATGTAAGGCATCTGTTACCATATGATTTAGCTCTGTTCTTCGGCTTATTAGCCTTGTATAAAGGGTTAAATCCAAATGCCACAAAGATAACGTATTTGGCGAGCGGTGCATACAGTCTTTTATGTTTCATTTCCTACACAGGTTATTGGCCCTTAGCAAGTTTCGCTATTGTTGCCCCCATTATTATTTCAACAAACAACAAAATCCGTTTTTTATACAAAGTAACACTTGCAATCGTTGGATTTTTACTCTCCAGTATTTTATTCTCTATTTTGTTGTCAATAGGTTCAAATGTAAATATCATAAATGACTATGCGAGTTTTGCCACAACGATAAACCAGGGATCCTACTCGGAAGGCTGGAAATTGCCATTCGAATATCTTTGGCACTCTGAACATTTCATTTTCATCATCCTTTTCTTGTTGAGTGTGTTCGCGGTCTTGAATTACTCTCGAGAGGAGTTGAAAATATTAATTATTGGGATTGGTGGAAGCATATATATATATTT
>CAZCPP010000099.1:0-11846 GCA_964500655.1 uncultured Anaerolineaceae bacterium
AAATAACACCCTTTTTGAAATTTTTACCAATAACCATTAGGGAAAACCAAAGTTAAATAGCCTTTCCTTTTATAAAATTCGGGGTTGAATGAGAATTAGGGTGACTCTACATTGATCTCCACATCAGCACTCATACCCCAAAGTAAATCATCTGGTTGATTATCTAGTTGAATAGTAACCTTAAAGACCACATCACCACCGATGGTATCGGAAATTGGTGAAATGGCGGTCACTTTACCTTCATATTCTTCGTTCAACGCTTCGACGAATACCTTGGCACTCTGACCAACTGATATTGCTGCCACGTTGAGTTCGCTCAGGTCGGTGGTTTCTACCTGCAAATTGTTTAGATCCGCGAGTGAGACGACCACCTGGGACGATTGGACGTATTCTCCAGGCGACACATTAATCTCAACAACAGTGCCTTCGAAGGGGGCAAGGAGGGTACTTTGAGCTAGCGATGCTTTTGCCGTTTCCAGTGCAGCCTGCCTTTGTTCTACTTTTGAATCTGCTACTACTATCTGTTCTCGCGGCCCACTGGTGACGATGAATTTACCATCCCTATACTGTTTATTGCGGATTCTCTGCAGTTGAGCGTTCACCTGGGCAGAGAAAAGCGCCTCTTCAGCAGCGACTACTGCAAATTCTTGTTCAGCCATGTCAAGTGCTAACAATGCCTGCCCAGCCTCAATGCGATCACCTTCCTTGACGACTACTTCCTTGACCAAGCCTGAGATGACAAAACTTAGATGTGCTTCGTCAGCAGGCATAACCTCTGCAGAGGCTTTCACTCTGCTAGAGACGGGTGCGCCAGATGTATCCAGAGCAATAGGGGGGATGGGCGTGGTACTCGTTTCAGGAGCACAGCCTACTATGAATAAAACAAGTACAAACGCTAAGAGCAATATCCAGGGAGTGCGTTTCATGCTATTGCTCCGTTTGGATCTCGACTTCGGCGCTCATACCCCAACGTAAACCAGCGGGTTGTTGGTTCAATTCAATGGTTACTTTGTAGGTCACGTCGCCGCCAACCGTCTCGGATTGGCGGTCGATATCCACGACTTTGCCATCAAAGCTTTCATTCAACGCGTCGATGAAGACACTGGCTGATTGATCGATCTCCACAGCAGGGATATCACGCTCGCTGAGGTCTGTGGTTTCGATTTGCATTTGGCTAAGATCTGCCACCACAATGATAACCTGGCCAGGGTTTGCAGTTTCTCCTGATGCGACATCCACAGACACTACGGTCCCTTTAACAGGTGAGTACAGTGTGGCCTGAGCGAGTCTTACCTTGGCTTGATCCACAATGGCCTGAGCCCGATCCACATCGGCCTGGGCGGCATCCAATCGATCCTGCTTAGAACCAATCCTTTTCAGAAGTCCAATCTGTGCTTCAGCTGCGGTTACGTTGGCTGCGGCTTCGGCGACCTGCGCTTCAAGCATGGAAGTATCCAGCGTGGAGATAGTTTGTCCGGCTGTGACTTTGTCTCCAACTTCTACTTCTACACTTGTGACCGTTCCAAGCAGGGGAAAGCTCAGGTTAACAGAATCCATGGGATGTACTTCGGCTGAAGCGATGACTGTGCCTGTCGAAACAGAAACAGGTGAGTCTGAGTCCGATACGCCGGTGTCCAAGTTAACAGTAGGGATTGGTTCGGCGGTCTCGGTCCCCCCACAAGCGTTCAACGCCAGTGTCAGCGCCAGGAAAGTGATCCAAAATGTTTTTTTCATTCGAATTCCCTTTACTTATGCGGTTTTCCCGACGTTTTGTCCCTTATTATTTGCGTCAATCAAGCCATCCACAAGGGTAACGATTCGGCGGGCGTATTTAATCACGCGCGGGTCATGAGTGGCGAACACAAAGGTTGTACCGGTTTCTTTATTCAGCTTGGCCATGATTTCCATAACTTGCTGACCATTTTCAGTATCGAGGTTAGCTGTGGGCTCATCGGCCAGGATCATTTTTGGATTGGTGGAGAGCGCGCGCGCCACGGCCACCCGTTGCTGCTGACCACCACTGAGCTGATCTGGGCGGTGGTGCGCATGGCTGGTCATATCGGTTGCATCCAGCAATTCCATAACGCGTTTCTTGCGTTCAGAGGAATTCTTGCTATTTAGAAGCAAGGGCATTTCCACGTTCTCATATGCCGTCAGGGTAGGGATCAATGCAAAGAATTGGAAAACAAATCCAATTGCGCCTTTACGCAAATCGGCGCGTTGGTTGCGATTGAGTTTTGTGGCATCCTCGCCGTTGATGACGATCTGGCCGGAGGTAGGTCGATCCAGGCATCCAATGAGTTGTAGCAATGTGGTCTTACCAGAACCAGATGGCCCAACCAGGGCAGTGAATTCGCCATCGTCGATTGTCATGCTGACACCATTGAGGGCGCGAGTTTCAACTTCGCCAATTTTGTAAATTCGTGTTACGTCAGTTAATTTAGCGACTTCCATGCTATTCTCCTTTAGTTTTTACCGTGCAGGGCTTCAACAGGCTCCATGCGGGAAGCCAGCCGGGCCGGATATAGGGCAGCTAATAATGTAAAGACCAGTGCTGTAATGGTCAGGTTGATTGTGTCTTCCAATGTCAGGTAAGCGTAAATCCGATCTTCAAAGATCATACCGGTAATGCCCAGATCTCCAAAGTAAATACCAACCTCGCCATAGTAAGCGGATAGTGCCCAGCCAGCCAACAGGCCAACTACGATCCCGCCGGCGGCTAAGATGCTGGCTTCAATCAGGAACAGGGACATGATCTGGCGGCCCTTCATGCCGATGGCAGTTAAAATGCCAATTTCCCGTGTGCGCTCAAAGACGGACATGATCAGGGTATTGACGATGACTGTGATGGTTACTCCAAGTACGATTAGATTCAGGATCGTAATGTAGACATTGGCAAAATCATCCATCATAACCAGAAGTTCGTTCATATCAACCCAGGTTTCAATCTGAAGATTAGGGTTCGTTAAGGCAGCAGCGACCGCGTCAGCTTGTTCCTTGTCATGAAGCAAAACGAAGATGAAGCTGGCATGGTTGTCTGCACCTGAAAAAGCCTGTGCTTTTGCCAGGGGCAGGAACACAATACCTTTGTCATAGGTGGTGGCACCAGTGGTAAAGATACCGCGTACGGTGAATATCTGTTCATCAACACTGCCGTCGGAGGTGTTGACCAGCAGGTTAATCTGATCTCCAGCACCTAGCCCCAAGTTTTCTGCCAGAGGGAGGCCGATCAAAATACCTTCACGGTCATCTACGGTCAGGAATTCACCTTCGACCAGGTGCTGATAAGGTTCATTTGCAGCGGATGCGGGCTCAATGCCCATGATCTGGACGCCGCTAGTGTCGTCTTGGACCGAAACGATTCCACTTGCCAGGAGACGTGGGGTGGCTACATTGACCTGTTCCATCGCTTCGATCTGTGCTGCGGCCAGCTCTGGGTTCTCGAGTAGATATTCCCAGGCTACGCTGAGTTTGTCTTCGTCATAATCGACGGACCTGACCTGGATGTGCCCGCTATCGAGGCGCAGGGTTGATTCCATTGCACCGCGCATCTCTCCTTTGAAAAATGCGGCCATGAACATCAACAGCGCCAGACCCATAGACAGCGCCATGGCCGATAAGATCGAGCGGCGACGGTTACGGCCCAGGTTACGAAAGGCCATTGCAATAAATTTTGACATAGTAAATCTCCTTGTGCCCAACTACCTGAAATTGTAAGGTTGATTGTGCTATTTAAAGGTTACCTCTACAATAATTTTAACCGGGCAGGGTACTAAACGTAGTGCAGCGCTTCGGCCGGTTCTTGCCGGGAGGCTTGAATAGCCGGGAAGAGAGCTGCAATAGCAGCGATGATCGCTACCGTAAAGGCGTGTTTCAGCACTTTTAGGGGTACAAGCTGGGCATAAATCTTGCCGCTGATCAAAGCAGTGTATTCGGTCAGGTCGGCGAACTGACTGTAGTCAATGCCGACATAACCAAGCCAGCCGTTAATAGCAGTGCCCAGGATTGCGCCCAGTACCGCGCCCATGATACCGATCAGGATGCCTTCGAGCAGGAACAAGATCGTGATCTGGCGCGGTTTCAGCCCCAGCGCGCCCAGTACGCCGATCTCTCGCGTGCGCTCGAAAACCGCCATCATCAGCAAATTGAGAATACCGATGGCCGCTATGGCAAGCATAATCACCCCGAAAACACCCATAATGCCGGTTTTCATTTCCATGGTTTGTTTCAATTCAGGGATGCTGGTCACCCAGGTATCTACTTCATAGCCAGGTTGTTTGGCATTGATCTCTCTGACAACGCCGGGTTCCCGACCGATCTGTTCCAGGTTGACGACAACTTCGGTCACCTGACCGTTCAGGTCGAAAAGCCCCTGTGCTTCGCTGAGAGACATATAGATGGTGTTCTTCTCAATAGAAGGTACACCGATGTCGTATATGCCCACAACTGTCATCGTGCGTTGACGCGTTTGTTCGTGTTTGGCATTACCGACCATGGTGATGCGGTCATCAATCCCGATATCCATAGCGGTAGCAAGCCCCTGGCCGATAACGATCAAGTCGCCGTCATCAGGGTTCAGGAAGCGACCTGCCGAGATGTTCTGCGCGACAGTGCTGAACGGGGCTTCTTTTTCTGTCTCCAATCCGACAAGCCGAACAGAGAAGGCTCCTTCGCGGTTGGTGACCAGGCCACCGGAGTTGATGCGCTTTGAAGCGACCAACACATCAGAATGTGCTTCGGCAGCCCCCACAACTGCATCCGGATTTTCCAACGGAAGCAACGGTGTACTGCTGTTTTCCTCGTTATAGCCGGGCGCATGCACTTGGATGTTGCCGCCCATGACCTCGATGGCGTTGCCGTAGATGGCTTGTTCGAAGCCAACGATGAGGCCATCGTAGAAAACCAACAGAGCCATAATAAAGCCCATCGCAACGGCGATCAACAATGTTCTGCGGCGTTGACGCCAGATATTCCGCCAGGCGATTTTTATAAGTGTTGACACGTTTTTACCTCCATAATCTCAGTAGATATGTTCAAATTTAGTCTCCACTAAACGTAGTGCAGCGCCTCGGCCGGTTCTTGTCGGGAGGCCTGTAGTGCCGGGAAGATTGCCGCAATAGCTGAAATGATAGCTACAGTAAAGGCATGTCGCAGTATTTTGAGTGGCACGAACTGGGTATAAATTCTCTCAGGGATCAATGCCATATAATCGGCAAAATCGACATACATACTGTAATCAATGCCGAAATAGCCGACCAGGCTGTTGATGAGGGTACCTAAAATCGCACCCAAAACCGCACCCGCCACACCGATCAGGATCCCTTCTAAAAGGAACAGGATCGTGACCTGGCGTGGTTTCAACCCCAGTGCGCCCAGCACGCCGATCTCTCGTGTGCGCTCGAAAACAGCCATCATGAGCAGGTTGAAGATACCTATAGCGGCGATCCCCAACATGAAGATGCCAAAAGCGCCCATGATGGCTTTATCCAATTCCAGGCCCCATTGTATTTCTGGGTAGCTGGTGATCCAGGTATCCACTTCGTAGCCGGGTTGTCTGGCATTAATCTCTCTGACAACCCGCGTTTCCTGGCCGATCTGGTTCAGGGTGACCACCACTTCGGTCGCCTGGCTATCCAAGTCGAAAAGCTGCTGAGCTTCTTGGAGGGACAAATAGATGGTGTTTTTCTCAAGTGAGGGCACACCGATATCGTAGATGCCGACAACCGTCATCGTACGCTGGCGCGTTTGTTCGTGTTTAGAGTTGCCGACCATGGTGAGACGGTCATCGATCCCAATATCCATGGCGGTCGCCAGCCCCTGACCAATGACAACCAAGTCGCCGTCATCTGGGTTTAGGAATCGCCCCGCCGAGATGTTCTGTGCAATGGTGCTGAACGGAGCTTCTTTTTCTGTTTCCAGACCAACAATTGTGACCGAGAAAGCACCCTCACGGTTGGTGACCATCCCGCCGGTGTTGATGCGTTTAGTGGCAAGAACTACATTTGGGTGCGCTTCGGCAGACTGCACAACCGCATCCGGATCATCCAGCGGGAGCAGTGGTTTGCTACTGTTTTTCTCGTTGTAGCCGGGAGCATGCACCTGAATGTTGCCGCCCAACACTTCGATTGCGTTGCTATAAACCGCCTGTTCCATACCTATGAGCAAGCCGTCATAAAAAATCAATAAAGCCATGATGACGCCCATTGCTCCGGCGATCAGAAATGTTCTGCTGCGTTGACGCCAGACATTGCGCCAGGCGATGCGAAGGTATAAACTCATAGAAATCTCATACCTATATTGAACTCGTTTCAAATTCTGATTCTGTCTTACGCAAGCCATATTCCATTACGTATAACAGTTTGTCGATCATTTCCTGGGTCTGCGGGGAGTGCACCCAGGCCATAACATCCTTTTGTTTCATTCCTTCTGTCAGGAAGTAGGTAGTGATCGTATTTTGCCACGTATCCATTATCATGACTGCCAGCTCCACATCTATGCTTGGGTCAACTTCTCCATTCTCAACAGCCTGTGCGATCATTTTCCTGAGAAATTCCTTCGTTTTTTCTCGACCTTCCTTGACGTACTCTCCAAAATTAAACCCTTCAACCAAAATAACACGGGTGACAGCTTGCGCCATGCGCGGATTTGTCGTGTTGAATTCCAGGCCTGTTTTGACGATCCAGCGATAGTACTCAAAGATATCCATGTTCAAACTGGGTGGGTTTTTGCCCTGGAAGAATTCCATCTTTTCACGTTCAAGCATAGAGGCCAGATACATGAAGAGATCCTGTTTATCTTTAAAATACTGGTAGAAACTTCCTTTTGAAATGCCACTGTTGGTTACAATTCGATTGGTAGAAGCATTCTCCAATCCATATTCTGCGAACTCATCCACCGCAGCGTTGATAATAACGGCGCGTTTTTCTTCTGGGAGGTTGAGAAATGTTTGTTTCGGCATAAAGATGTGACCACCAGGTCATATGACCGGAAGGTCACATTATAATCCTAAATCCCCCCCTGTCAAGTGATGAAATACACGCTACTTACGTGATGTTAGCCTGCTGAGGCTTCGAAAAACCGAATCTCCCCCAGAGCATTTGCATCATCAACCCCGCACGCCAGAAAGCGACCGCCGCCATTCCATGCGCCAGTACAGCGAATAAGGGTGGCTTTTCAAAGGTGTAATATGTCCAACACTCGCGGGTAGTGCCCCAAAGCTCAAGATAGTAACCCAGGCCTGCTCCTGCGAGAAAAGTCAGTGCGGAGAACCGGTGATTTGTTGGGGTCAGAATCAGAAGTCCGCACAGGGTCAGTGAGAGCCAGGTGTAGGATTTATCGAAGGTTGGGGCCACGAAAGCAAGCATCAGGACGTAAAAAGATGCGAAGGTGATCCAGTAGAGGGTTTTGAAAATGGAGTGCGAAGTCTTCCGACTTTGCAGCGACGACGGGCCCCAAAGGGGTGCTTTGCAAAGTCGTCGGACTCCGTGATCGAGAAATCGTGTAATCCTGTCTATTGAAAGGGATGCAATCGGCCAGGCGGGAATTATCCACAGCGGCGGACGTTCGGCGGTGTAATAGTGCCATAAGTTGGTCTGTGTCCCCCACGATTCGATGGCTAACCCACCAAAAACGCCCACGAAGATGATCAGCCCATCGGTGCGCAGATCTGCGCGCGAGATGATGGTCAGGGACATGAACAGGAAGACGCCAATCAGCAGCCAGTCCATGTACCGCCACCAGGGGCCATTCCAATCGATATAGGAAAGGACTTCTTCAGCCAGCGGCCACCAGATATAGACGATCAGGAAGATAGTTAGGAAGAAAATACCGAGCAAGATGGAGGAGTGCTTTGTCCAACCAAATACTCTTAGGGCGTTTCGCAGGGTAGTCATCGGTTTGTTATTCGTACACTTCCAGGTTGACGCAATGTTTCAATTTTGCCCCCTTCAAGCCTGCGATCAAGTTTTGTGCAGCGAGAAAAGCCATCATGTCGCGCGATTGGATGCTGGCGCTGGCGATGTGCGGCACGATGATGCAGTTGTCCAACTCCAGGAGCGGACTGTCCATGGGGAGCGGTTCAGGATCAGTGACATCCAACGCAGCGGCGAAGATACGTCGCTCTTTCAATGTTTTGTAGAGTGCCTCCTGATCAAGCACCCCTCCACGCGAGGTGTTTACCAGCACAGCATTGGATTTTAACCTGGCCAGTAAATCCGCATTGATCAGATGGTGTGTCTCGGGCGTGAGCAGTACGTGGACAGAGATGAAATCGGATTCGCCCAGCAATGTATCCATATCTGTTGATACGGCAGGCAGGTTTGGATTCGGTGAAGGTGGGTTGGGATCATAATAAAGCACACGCATGTCGAAGCCGATCCCCCGTTTGGCAACCGCCTGCCCGATGCGTCCAAACCCGATGATGCCGAGTGTTGCACCAGCGAAGTCTACCCCAAGTAGCAGGGAGGGTCCCCAGGTCTTCCATTTCCCAGCGCGCAGGTAATTTTCGGCTTCAACCACGCGCCGCCCGGCGGCCATCATCAACGCGAAGGCCATATCGGCAGTGGCATCGGTCAGGATGCCGGGTGTGTTGCCCACCGGAATGCCACGCTCGGTGGCTGCTGCCACGTTAATATTATCGAACCCAACGGCGTGGTTGCTGATGACTTTTAATCCCGGGCCAGCTGCATCCATGATCTCCCCGTCGATGCGATCGGTCAGCAGGCATAGCAGCCCGTCAGCCCCGCACACCCGCTCCAGAATTACGTCGCGGCTGGGGGGAAGTTCCTCTAGCCAGAGGTCGGTTTTGCAGAATTCCTTTACCAGGTCGAGCCCCTTATCGCGGATGACCCGCGTCACGAATACCGTTGGTTTTGCCATAGCTGAAGTATACTGCAAGCGTGGACGCATCCCGTTTTTTTACCCACAGTTTGCGTGATGCGCGCGTGGCTCGCATCCTGGCGGCCGCATTAGAGGCTGTGGAACCCGGTGCGGTAGTTGAACGTTACCTGGCTGCCAACCCATTACCCTCGACCAGTCGGGTTTTCGCATTGGGATTAGGAAAAGCGGCCATCCCGATGACCCAGGCCTTATCCCGCCACGCGGACCTGACCCGTGCCCTGGTCATCACAAAGCACGCATCTCCCCTGGACTTTGAACCCGCTACCATTATCGAAAGCGAACACCCGGTTCCCGATGCGCGCTCCCTGGCTGCAGGGATGGCAGCACTGGAATTTGTCTCCAAACTGCAAGAAGATGACCTGCTAATCTGCCTGATCTCAGGCGGGGGCTCGGCACTGATGACTGCCCCGACTGTCCCCTTGGATGATATGCAAACTCTCACCTCGGCATTACTGGCTTGCGGAGCGCGCATTGACGAGATCAACACCCTGCGCCGTCACCTGGATAAAGTCAAGGGTGGGGGAATTGTGAAGGGGACGCAGGCTCGCGTGCTGAGCTTGATCCTCTCAGACGTGGTTGGCAGCCCGCTGGAAGCTATTGCATCTGGCCCCACTGCACCTGACCCGACGACGAGGGAGGATGCAATCAGGATACTAGAAAAATATTTCCACATGTCATTGCGAGGAACCGCAAAGCGGCGACGAAGCAATCTCCTACATGCAAGTTACTTGAGATTGCTTCGCTCCGTTGGCAAGCCCGCCAAAATTTGGCGGGGCAATGACACCAAAGTACCAGCCTCCATCATCCATTCTCTATTCTCCAACCCCGAAACGCCCAAAATCCCTGATCCTATTTTTTCACGGGTGGAGAACATCATCGTGGGTGAAAACGCTTTAGCCGCCAAGGCCGCACAGAAACAGGCTGAAATTGAGGATTTTAACGCTAATTATCTTGGCAGTGACTGGCAGGGCGAAGCGCGCGAGGTAGGGGTTGAATTAGCCCAAAAACTGCGCGTAGCCATTAATATCCAAAGTAATCCCGTCTGCCTGATCGCAGGCGGTGAAACGACTGTGACCATCCAAGGAAATGGTAAAGGCGGGCGCAACCAGGAACTGGCTTTGGCCGCTGCTCCCAAATTAACGGGATTAGAAAACGTCATGCTTATCAGCCTGGCTACAGACGGTGAAGACGGCCCCACTGATGCAGCCGGTGCGGTGGTAAACGATGAGACGCTCCAACGCGCTGAGTCGCTTGGGTTGGATGTGACAGATTATTTATCCAGAAATGACGCCTACCCCTTCTTTGAAAAATTGGGTGACTTGCTTAAAATCGGCCCGACGGGTACCAACGTCAACGACCTTACTTTCTTGTTGATACTTTAATAGCACAATGCAATTGACATTCCACCCATCCTGGTCTAAACTTCGTTCATGCTAGCCCGCGTCTTTTCCTGCGCTGTGATTGGGCTCGAAGGGGTCATCATTGAGGTCGAGGTGGACACCACTTCTGGCTTGGGAGGCGTCGAAATTGTCGGCTTGCCTGATAAGGCTGTTCAGGAAAGCCGCGAACGGGTACAGTCTGCGATCAAGAACGCCGGCTTGCCGTTTCCCCGCAAACGCGTGATCGTCAACCTGGCTCCCGCGGCTGTCCGCAAGGAAGACCCGGCTTACGATCTTCCCATCGCTTTGGGGGTATTAATCATGCAAGGGCTACTGCCTCCGGATTGCGTCAAGGATGCATTGTTGGCAGGCGAGTTATCGTTGGAAGGGACAGTTCGGCACACGCGGGGAATTTTACCCATGGCCGCCACAGCACGAGAACACGGATATAAACGCATGTTCGTCCCCGCACCGGATGCGCCCGAAGCTGCTCTCATTCCCGATATCGAATCTTACCCGGTTACATCACTCAACCAACTCATTCAACATTTGCGATCGGAAAACCCCATAGACCCGCATCCACTTGTTGTTGTTGAGACGGAAGCGGTTACCGGCCCTGCCCCGACCGATTTCCAGGAGATCAAGGGGCAAGAGCATGTAAAGCGAGCGCTGGAAGTTGCGGCAGCTGGCGGTCATAACCTGATTACGTTATGAACAAAAAACCATTCGGTTAATAATTCCGCTAGAAAGTTCAAAGTCGCAACATGCTATATAGCAATGAACACATAGGATGAAAAATAATATTGGCAAATCATCTTCACAAAATGTTTGTAATCAGAAATTAGAATATTGGTTTAGATAAACGATTAATTTTCATTTTTGTCTTCAATAGAAGGCTAATGCAAGTAGATAACATGTTACATTTTGATTAGAGAGTTTGCGATTAAAATTATTAGGAGATCGATTAATGAGAATGTAGCCTAATAAATAACTGCATTTATCTTTTTAGAGAATTCTCGTTATTAATCAAAGTCATTAGCTCTTGAAGTAACAGTTTCACGTGTTGTTCTGTTTCTATAAAGCCCGGAAATTTCAATGGGCCTAGATTTTGCTGAGCATCGAGACGCATACATGCTTCAGATAAAATATCCAAATTCCTTTCTATCGGCCCCTGAAGTAAGTCAAAATTAACTCTTCCACATTTGATTCTACCCATTTCAATTTCCTCCTTTACACCATATTGTTGTCAAATTTAATTTTCAAATGAATTCTTACGATAGTCTCGCTTTGTAATGATTTACTAAGTTGTTCCAAAAACCAATTGAAAATTTCCAATTCAACTCTTTTATTACGGATCAACTCTCGCCAACTAGAAAGTATATCTGCTGAATTTTCCATATTTTCTCCTGCAAAATATTGCTTAATCATTTTTATTTTTCCTTTTTATCTGTATGCAATACTATTTTCTTCAATCAATTTGATTAGCTAAGTGTATTTTCTGTATTGAAAACAATATGTAAGTAAACTACTATCGACTGGAAGTCGATAGCTTTGTATGTCGAATGAAAT